>JAKSVD010000032.1 GCA_024408305.1 Bacilli bacterium
TGGCGGTGACTGAGGGGCTCGAACCCCCGACCGATCGGTTAACAGCCGATAGCTCTACCACTGAGCTAAGTCACCTTGTCTTACGCTCTATAAAAGCGCAAGTAGTATATTAAGCATTCATAAAACTTTTTGCAATATTAAATATATTTATTTTGATGGAAAAATAGTAAAAGCGGGCAACTTGGCCCGCTTCTATTGGTTTTTTGATTACTTTGCAGCGATCTTGGAAGCAATCTTTCCGAGTAAGTCGCCAACAGTGACAAATTCTGCAAGCTCTTCTGTTGCGAACTGGATTCCGTATTTGTCTTCCAAATCAAGACACATCTCAACGACATCAAGGCTGTCCAAATTTAAATCCTTGAGTGTCTTTTCGTCTGCGACTGTGTCTGCACCGATCTTCTCGGCTAAATTTTTTCTAACTTCTTCAACTACTGTATTCATGTTGTTTTACCTCGAAGTCATTATAGCAAACGAAATAAATACTGCAACAAACCAATATTTTTAATGAATCAAAGAGGACTCAAGTGCTATTTGTGATGCAACATTAGCAGCTGAATCCTGGAATGCTGGGATTAAAACAGCAGCAATTACACCAAAAATTGCGATGACCAAAACCATTGTTAACAATGTGCCTTTAAGTTCTGACATACCCTACCTCCTTTCTAATCTAGATAACCAATCACCGTTGAACGAGTTACTCCAATGGTGATGCTAGAATTCGACATAACTAATGGTGTGTATTCTCTAGAAAGGGTGAAGACGTATATATCGCCCTCTCTTACTGCTCCAGGAGTAACTGGAGTAATCGTTGCCTTGTTTCTTTCTGCTAGATCGACAATTTCCTGAGTTATCATTCCTGCTAAGGATATCCTCTTTGCGATTGTCAAAGCGGCAGAATCAAGAGAACTATGTATTGCTTGAACCGAATAAATATCGCCAGAAAAAGCGATGACCTCTACGATAAAGAACAAGGTCAATAAGAAACCAAGTTTAGATGCCACTGATGAGTCCTCCCATAACGTTGATGATTCCAACAACTATTAAAATCATCGTTAATCCACTGCCCGCCAAAGGAAGATAACATGTTGTGTTTAACCTCTTCTCTAGGCGCAATAATTCTTGTTTCCTTTCTTCTTCGAGTATTGTCTCAAACAAGAAATTGAACTGATTGATATAGGATTCATCTCCACCTTCAATGCTCATCTTGTAGATTGAGATAAGAACTTGCCTGCTCTCAATCGTGTTAAGACACTTCGAGAATTCGATATATGGAGTTGCGCTTTTATCTTCATCAATGGCACGTAAAAGAGTCTGCAGGCGTGCTGCCATTTCCGGACTTGCGTATTGAATCGTTTCCTCAAGCGCATGATAAACAGGGACGCCACTTTTAATATAGATAGAGAAATAATCAAAGATTCTTACGAATTCAGAGGATAATTCCAATTGCTTTTCCTCTTCTTTTCGCTGGGGATTGCTGATTAAGAGATAATCGCCAACAGCTAAGAACAGAACCATGGATATCGGCAAGAGATAGTTCGTTGATAAAACAAATAAGACTACGATGCCGGCAACGCCTATAACGTTAACTATGGATAGGATTATTATTTCATTCTTCGTCAGTTTTCTTTTTTCCATTGAACTTTACCCCCTTGAATTTCGGTTTTATTCCGGTTGTCACAACCGCAAAATAGACAATCCCTCCAATAACCATTAGGAAATAAACCAAGGTCAGAAGAACGAACAGGATCGAACTTGATATTTCGCTATAGAACGAAGAAAGGCCGAAGCGAACAGATACAAGAATCAGCAACGACATACCCCATAGAGTCAAAAACTGGATGAGGTAGTTCATTCTGATTTTATTCTTGGAATTTTCACTTTTCTCGACCTGGGCCACTTCGTTGATAAGAGGCTCGGCAAGTGATAAAACGTCCCCGCCTTGTTCTTCGTAGATTTGATAAATTGAGAGGAACATCCTGTAATAATCTTCAAGATAATAAGATGAGAGATATTGAAGTTTTTCTTTGATGGAGAAATCTCTAATGCCCTCCACTATCTCTTTTTCCTCTCCCTGAGAATCTTGCAAGGCTAGATCAAACGATGCCTCTCCTGAATTATTCGTGGAAAGCGAGACGATGAAGGAATAAACGAATCTGTAGCATTCATGTCTTCTTTTGTTTTTGTCTAAAAATTCATCGATTATTGGTTTAACAACAAATATCAAAACCAATGCATAAAGGATGCCTATGAGTAAACTGAGCAATATATTTCCGAGCATCAAATATGTTGCTACTGCAAAAAGCAAGGCAACCCCAATTGATATACCTATTAACATGATTTCCTCCTATATAACACTTTCATTGAGCCGTCTTTTTCTAAATGGCCAATGGATTCAACAAACCTTGAAATGGATCCATCATCATTAATCTTTTTCTTGAGATAAACGTAGTTTTCTATATGGGAGTTGATATCTTCCATCAACTCATTGAATTCAACTCGTTTATCGCCCATCATGCAGAGTCTTGCGACGCGATGAGGCATATCTTCTAACGATTTAGCGTGAATCGAAGAGATTAGTGGGTGTCCAGACATTGCGGATAGCAACGCCTCATACATCTCTCCACCCCTAGCTTCAGCTACGACTATGTAATCAGGGTTATTTCTTAAAGAGGTCCTAATTAAAGAATTGAAATTGGCTTCTTGGATTGAATCGTTGACTATCCAACAAGTCATATCTACGTTATCAAGATGCATAACGTCTAATTCTTCGATGTTATCGATGACCACCACCCTGGTATCGTCCTCCATTTGAGATAATAGCCATTTCTCTAATTCAGTCTTGCCGGTTGATGTTTCTCCACCAATCACAAGGGACTCTCCGTTTTTAAGGATATTGAGCAGCGTTTTCTTAGAATCACCTTTGAAATATTGCTTATCCTTATCGATTTTAGAGACAAAGCTTTCAACACGAAGGGAAAAGGTGAAAACCTTCGAATTGGCCAATCTTCCTATCGATTTATAAACCGCGTTTAACCTATACCTTCCAAAGCTCACATCAAGAACCGGGTGCGTAAAGGAGAATTGTTTTTCCTGAAGGTTAGCGATTTGCCTTAAGAAATCTCCAACTTTTTCGCTATCGAGACGGATATCGCTTTTCATCCTGCCTTTAGAAACGCTTACGTAATAAATATCTTGACCATTAAACGAAATATCATTGATGTCATCGACTTTAAGAAGAGGGGAAAGAAACGAAGATTCCAAGAACTCGCTTGAATCTCTAGTCATAATAGAGTTCTCCTTCTGCGATTCTATAGATTATTTCATCCGTGTACTTGTAGCCGCTAAAACTAGCCTGGAACCAAAGATCAATCTGAGTTGGATAATAAACATCTCCGACTTTGAATTCGAGTTCGTATGTTATATCTAGAGAATATTTTATTTGATGCTCATATGGTTTTAGATTGGTACTAAAGTATTCAAGAAGGTAGGTCGTTGTTAATGTCTTATCAAAGAATGGTCTATCTTGAGATATGGTATCAATCCCTTCTCTAAGCACGACTTCGTCTAAACCTTTAAATGTTCGATCAACCGCTCCGGCAAGCGTTGAAAAGGAAAACATTGAGATACTTGCGATAAATAGCATCGCTCCGATGATGATATTTGGCATGCTACACCTCCTCTAAACAATAAATTGAGGAAGCACATGACCCAATAAGGTTGGCTTCTTTGGTGATGGTAAAATCGTATTTGATCGTGTCGATTCCAGTTGCCCCGCTTCCTGTAAATAAAAGTTGCATCTGAAAGACTGTTTCACCCGTTCTATCAACGGCTGGAAGAAATATTTCATCTGTATAAAGGTCGCCAGTTTTCATATTGACTAAGCTCTTCATTGTCCTGCCATCAGGAGTAACGCCCATAAGCGTTTTTAGACAAGGCCTCCACCACCCGTCATCCGTTGCCTTTAATTTAAGAGGTATCTCTACCCATTTGGTAATGCCGTCAGTTTTTGTGTTCCAATGGCTGAACTTATCAAGTTCATTGAATACCTTTAACACACATGTCTTATAAGGTACAGTTACTGTTTGCCCTGCAAAATCGTGGCAACGCATTTTAATGCGGTGAAATGGCACCTTATTCTTGTCTGGAGTTATGTAATTTGGAGGAAGCATCTTCTCTGATTCAAAAGAATATGCAGCATTCACGAACGAACCATCTTTTATAGCGAATCCTGATCTCGCTTCGGTGAACTTGTAGTTTGTTAGATTCAAAGAATAGGTTGTAGGTCTAAGAGTGTCTAATATTATGGTTCTTGCGTATAGACTGCTTTCCCCGTATGTCGCATCCTTATATTCTGCGTTATAGATGCTCAATCTATTCATCGTGTTGGCAATCATTGACCTTGGAATTGAAACATCAAGGGTAATAGATTGGGCATAGCTGATTTTGATTCTGCTCCATGTTGTATTTCTAACAACATATGAGCCAGGATATGAAGAATCGTTTTGATAAGCTGGAGTAGACTTGGTTATCTCGTTATTCCAGACGATATAAAATGAATGATAGCCAATCTTCTTTCCCTTGAACTTTAATGTAAAAGTGTATGGGGCATCACCCTCTGGCACTCCATTCACTATCGTGTCTAAAAACACCCCGGTTTCGTTTGTTGTAATAGTTGCTGATGCAAGCGGGAATCCGGATAAGCTTGCTAAGATAAATCTGATTAATTTGTATTTCATAAAAATCCCCCTATTAGTTACTAGAGCGATTTTTCGATTTTTTCCCAAAAATTTTTAAAAAATGACATAATATGGCCATGATTATCTTAGTCGGAGCCTCTGCAAGCGGAAAAACTGAAGTCGCAAAGCTTTTAGCATCTAAACACGGCATTGTTAAAGCAATCACCACAACCACAAGAAAAATGAGGGTTGGTGAACGTGATGGAGTTGATTATTTCTTTATCTCAAAAGAAGAATTCCTGAAGCGTAAGAAAGAGGATAGTTTCGTTGAGACCACTGAATACAATTCGAATTATTACGGATGTTCCAAATCCCAGATTGCAGATGATAAAGCGGTCATCGTTGACCCAAACGGATTGAAGTCATTCCTTGCCCTAAACAATCCAACTGTTGTCACCTTCTATTTGCACGCTAGCGATGAGACAAGAGCAAAGAGAATGAAAAACCGTGGGGATCTTGAAGAGAACATCAAATCAAGATTGAACGGAGACAAGATTGAATTTGCAAAAGAAAAAATAGCCCCTACAGACTTCGTGATTGCAACCGATGATAAGACGTTAGATGAAATCACTGAATTGGTCTATAAGAGCTATATCGATACTTTAAATAAAGCTTATAGATAAGAATCTAGGAGAGTCTTGAGGCTCTCTTTTCTTTTGTGCGCCTTCTTTGGCAATTTAACAAGCTTTGGATAGCCAGATATTTCAAACAATCCACGTGGAACATAATATTCGTTCGAATTATTTGAATAGCACGCTTTAACGATGCCCAAGGCTGCACGGGATGGTTTGTGGGTAAAGATATATAAGAAGCCGTTTCCGAGCTTTCTGATGATTGGTCCATAATCTCTTATGATATCCGTGCCTGTAACCCCAGGATGAGTCATATTGGCCTTAATTCCCATATCTAGGGCTAGTGAGTACATGTTCATTACTCCGCGTTTTGAGGCGGAATACTGTTTTGTCCTCTTCTTATTATCCTTATTTATATAAATAGAATAGTCGCCCTTCTTAGGGTCAGCGTTTGCAATGGAATTTGTAAAGACGTATTTAGAGTCTCTATGATCCTTTAATAAACCCATGAATAAACGATAGGTTCCAATGAGGTTAATCGCAGTAGTCAATGGGATATCCTCATCGTTTAAGGCTCCAGGTTTTGGATAATAAACTCCGGCGTTGAAGACAATTGAATCAAGCTTTGCATCTTTTAGGCTTTCAACAAGTTGAGCGATTGACGTTTTGCTACTCTGATCATATGAATAGAACTTTGCGTTTTTGCCTGTCTCTTCTTTGATTCTAGCTAACGCTTCTTCGCCCTTCTTTTCGCTTCTTGCGGCGATTATCACATCCGCCCCTTTGTAGGAGAGTTCAATAGCAGCTTCAAGGCCAACGCCAGATGTTCCGCCCGTGATTAAAACAGTCTTGTTAGACATGTCGCCGACATTCTTATCAAGCCACTTCTTTTCTTTAATCATGTTTCTTCCTTCTTCTTGGGAAATAATGGACTGAGCACTCTTCGACTGTGAATTCGCTTGCCTTAGTGACGATTAATTCAATCGTTCCGTGTTTGAGCCTATCTCCAACTCGAGCGAATTTCTCTACACGCTCATTACTCCAGCCTGAAAGGGTTGAATAATCCTCATTAAGTTCTTCATCGTCCATTGCAACACGCGAGAAGAAATCAGAGATATTCATCTTTCCTTTGACAATATAGATGTTTCTCTTGTTGGTCTTTTCGATATCTTCAGCGATGATGTCGGTTTCATCCCACATTTCGCCAACCAATTCTTCGAGGATATCTTCAAGAGTGAGGATTCCCTCTGTTCCGCCGAATTCATCTCTAACAACCACTATATGGTTATGCGTTTCCTTCATCATAGCCATGACGAATGAGATGGTCATTGTTCTTGGAACCGAAATCAATGGGAGGAGGATCTTATTAATATCAACCTTATTTCCTTCTTTGACCATCTTTCTTAAGAGGGTCTTAACAGGAATGTAGCCAACAATATGGTCAAGGTTTTCTTTGTATACAGGAATTCTAGAATGTTTGAAAGCTTCCTCATCCTTGAGGAATTCTTCAAAGCTTGTCTCGATGTCATAGGCGAAGACCTTAACACGTGGAGTCATGATTTCGTAGCATGAAGTTTCCTTGAAATCGATTGAACGTGATAGGAGCTCCTTCTGGTCTTCATCAATCAAGCCTTCTTCTTCAATTTGGTCCACCATCGCCTGAAGCTCTTCATCTGTTGCAACAGCCTCTTCTTCTGGGGCTGCCTCAATCAATGGAGACGAGATTGCCTGAGCAAGTTTGCTTGTTGGATAGACGAATGGGAAGAATACAATCCTGACAACGCTTAAGAATGGGACGAAGAACTTAGATAATTTAAATGAATGCGACTTTGCTAATTCTTTTGGGAATATCTCGCCAAATATCAAAAGCAAGACAAGCAAGCAAAGGTCTGCCGCAAGTGTTGCCCTTTCGGTTGGCCATCCATTTTCCTCAAAGACAAGCATGCCTAAAATTGCGGCGATAGATGAGGCCAAGATGTTAACGAAATCATTGCCGAATAAGATGCTTGCGATTGTGTCTTCGTAATTATCGACGAAATAAAGAGCACGCTTAGCGGATTTCTCTCCTTTTGCGGCATGTCTTTTAAGCTTCAGCCTATTAACCGATGAATAGGCCATATCCATTGAGGAGAACATCGCAGAAAGGATAATGCATATTCCGATTATTATCGAATAGAGGACTATCATTTTGTGCCCTCCTGAACGATACGTTCTGCAATTGGTCCTACGAGTTCTTCAAGGACATCTTCCATCGTGACCATGCCAATCAATTCCTTGTCTTTATAGACGAAGGCGATTTGGGTACGGTTATTTCTAAAGCCGTCGACCAAATCATCCATCTTAATCGACGGAGATACGATATATGGCTTTTCGATGTAAGTCTTCAACTTAATATTTGGATTCTTAAGATAAGCGGCAAGATAGTTTTTAACGATGATTGTGCCAACAATCTTATTTTTATCTCCGTAATATACGGGGATTCTTGAATATTTCGTTGAGCAGATCATCTCTGCGAGTTTCTTATTTGTTAAGCCTTGGAGATCGATTTCAAACATCTTGTTCTTGCGTGTTAAGACTTCTTTAACCGATGTATCAGTGAAATCAAAAGTAGCCTGAATTAAATCAGATTCATTTTCTTCAAGAAGGCCCTCTTTCTCATTGAGGTCAATAATTGAGTTGAAGTCTGATTCAGACATCTCCACTTCATCTTTTGATTTAGTGATTTTCTTAACGAGCCAAATTAGACCACGGAAGATAATCGAAATTGGATATAAAACGATAATGAAGAAAGATAATGGATAACAAAGGAACTTAACCATTGTGTTAGGAATTCTCTTTGAGACCTGCTTTGGAATGGTCTCAGAGAAAATATAGACGATAAGCGTCATGACGATTGATGCGATGAGCGAGGTCAACCAATCAAGTTCCTGCGTAAATGGAAGCCACTTCATGAATAACATCGTGGAAATTGCAGATAACGCAACCGCAGAAATGTTAGTGCCCAAAAGAATAGACACCAATGACTGCTCATAGTGTTTATGCACCCAAAGGACTACTTTGGCGTTCCTATTTCCGTTTTCAGATGCAATTTCGAATCTAAATTTATTTAGGCATGAAAAAGCGGTTTCCGACGCTGCAAAGAAACCTGAGATTAAGACAAGTAATATTGTTAGCCCGATATAGAGCCATTGAAGGTAAGGGTCCAAGTTAATTTCTCCTGATGCGAGTATCTCGCTCCGATACTATAACAAAAACGCGGCAAATATAAAAGAAAAGCGTCTCACCATTAGGTAAGACGCATGATCTTTAGAGTTGATTAGTCCTCAGCTTCTGCTGGCTCATCATCGTCTGATGCGACGAAATTCTTGAGTTCTGCAGCCCAATCGACTGGCTCAACAGCATTGAACTCGAGAGGTTCATTATTGCCCTGTGCCTTTGAGCAGCAATCATCGATAAGAGACTTAGCTCTCTTTAATGAGAGTCCGCTCTTAACCTTGAAGCAGCAAGGAATGTCTTTGTACATGTTCTTTGCGCTTGCATCGATTACTGGGATTGGTGATTCTGCGTATTCATTTGGATTCAAAGCGAGGTAGAGCTTTAAGCCCTTGCCTGCGACTGTGATCTTGCAGTATGTGACGCAGCTTAAACGGAATGTATCGCCTGAATTTGAGAGTCTGCTCTTTAATCCATAGGATAAGAGATATGTCTTCAATTCGTTGTAGTTCTTAAGGAGATCTTCTTCAGCTTCCTGGAATCTGTCAGCAAATGTCTTTCTTTCGTAGACAACTGCTGGGACAGGCTCTGGCTCTGGAGCTGGCTCTTCAACTGGAGCAGGTTCTTCAACTGGAGCTGGTTCTTCAACGACAGGCTCTGGTTCAACGATAACTTCTTCAACTGGAGCAGGTTCTTCAACGACTGGCTCTGGCTCTGGAGCTGGTTCTTCAACTGGAGCAGGTGCTGGAGCTGGAACAAAATCAGCTAACTTCTTTTCGATTTCTTCTGAAACGATAGCCTTGATCTGGTCTGCTGTGAGTAATGAATCTGCGATAGCCTGGATAGCATCGTTCTGTCTATCTTCGATTGCTTTCTGTCTTTCTGCAGCTTCTTTTGCCTTTGCTTCTGCTTCTGCTGCAGCCTTTGCAGCTTCTTCTTTAGCAGCAGCTTCTTTTTCTGCCTGAGCAGCTGACTGAGCTGCCATAGCTTCACCGATAACCATACGGATGTCATCAAGAGTGATTGCTGGAGCTGGAGCAGGTGCTGGCTCTGGCTCTGGCTCTGGTTCAGGCTCTGGCTCTGGAGCTGGTTCCTCAACTGGAGCTGGGAGTAATGCTGCGAGTTCTTCGCGGATGATTTCGCGGAGTTCTTCGCCTGAGAGTGTATCGTCTTCAACAACGACTGGTTCTTCTTCGATTGGAGATGTTCCAGCGTAATATGCGTCTAATTCCTGACGGATGAGGTCGCGTGCTTCATCATCTGTCATTGGACGATCGTTCTCTGGATGATCGTGGTCATCAAGAGCTTCTGCGATGATCTGACGGAGTTCTTTTGCTGTTAATGGTCTGTTGTCATCTTCAACAACTGGTGCAGGTGCTGGAGCTGGCTCTGGAGCAGGTGCTGGAGCTGGAGCAGGTGCTGGCTCTGGTGCAGGTGCTGCATTGACGATAACCTGGACTGGTTCTTTTGGCTCTGGAGCTGGAGCAGGTGCTGGTGCAGGTGCTGGAGCTGGAGCAGGTGCTGGATATGGAGCATAGCCATATGGGGCGTTGTTGTAGAAATTCTGAACGATGATTGGTCCTCTTGAACCGACTGTGACGTCGTTCTGACCAGCATTTGTAAGCTGCTCGTACTGAGCTGCCTTAAGCATATCTTCGTCGTCTTTTGTGACTGCCTTTTCTTCAGCCTTAACCTCTGGAGCTGCGTCTTCTGTGACTTCTCCGAGTTTGCCTTTCTTAGCAGCCTTCTTTTCTGCTTTAGCCTTCTTTGCTTTCTTCTTGCCGTTCTTGATAGCGTCTGCTAATGAGACGATTTCGAAGATGCATTCGCTTCCGAATGCAACGATTGCGAGTCCATAAGGAACGCCTGCGACGAGGAGTCCGACCCATTCTCTAGCCTTGAGGGCATTGATAAGGACACGGAGCATTGTGCCGCCGTTTGAAGCGACATCTGTTAAGAATCCTGCGACTAACAACCATGATGTTGCTGAAACGACTAAATAGACGATTGAGCACCAGAGGGCTGATGGGCGCTTCTTTGCGCATAATGTGATGAAATGGATGATCCAGAACACAACTGTGAATGCGAGCAATCCTGCGAGGATGTAAGGTGCTCCGAATCTTGTTGTGACTGACAAGCTGGATGAACCGATTGATAAGCCGCACTTGCCGATGACAGCGAAGATAATGCTGAGTGCACCGGTGAGGATAGCCATCAATGAATTAGGACCTTTGAATGATCCTGCGATTGAGCTTGAACCGAGAATTGCTGGCGTGAAGAACAATAATGCTGCAGCAGCAATTACGAGAACGAGAGCGACAATCGACATGATGATAGATTTCTTTCTCATAATGAAAATCTCCTTGTTGCCCTTTATTGTACACACGCACACAAGGAGTTGAAAAGTAGTTATTTGCACTTTTTCGCTATTTTTGCGGAGATAATGATGAAAAAGACCCCATTTTTCATGAGGTCTCACTGTTTATTAGCGCTTGTTCTTGATTGAAGCTTCAATAAATCCTTCAAACATTGGATTAGGTTTTAATGGTCTAGAAGTGAATTCAGGATGTGACTGAGCCGCTAAGAAGAACGGGTGATTTCTAAGCTCAATCATCTCACAGAGGTTCTGCTGCGGATTAATGCCAGAGAATACCACACCAGCGTTTTCGAAGGCGGTTTTGTAAGCGTTATTGAATTCGTATCTATGTCTATGGCGTTCCTTGATGTCATGTGAACCATAGCACTTAAAGGCCAATGAGTCTTCATCCTCGATATGGCAATCATAATCGCCAAGTCTGAGGGTGCCTCCCATCTTAATGCCTGTGAACTGATCTGGGAGCAAGTCGATTATCGGATATGGTGTATTTGCATTAAATTCCGTGGTATTTGCGTCTTTCCATCCCATGACATTCTCAGCATATTCAACAAGAGCCATCTGCATTCCTAAACAGATTCCAAGGAAAGGGACCTTGTTTTCACGAGCGTATTTGATAGCGGCTTTCTTTCCTTCCGCACCACGTTCTCCGAATCCGCCAGGAACAAGAATTCCATCGTAATCCTTGAGCATTTCAGAAGCATTTTCTTTTGTGACGTCCATTGCTTTTATCCAGCCGATTTTGACCTTATGCTTGTTGTGATATCCTGCATGGTATAGAGCATTTACTACCGAAAGATATGCATCATGCAATTCGACGTATTTTCCAACAAGAGCAATACGAACTTCATCTTTTGATTCTTCAATATCCTTAACAAAACCCTGCCAAGCTTCCAAATCAGCGTCTGGTGCATCAATTCTCAAATGACGGAGAACAAAGTCATCCATCCCCTGCTCATGAAGCAATGTTGGAAGTCTATAAACAATATCAAGGTCATCTGCTTCAAATACGCCTTTATTTGAAATATTGCAGAAGAGTGAAATCTTGTCCTTAGCACCTTGTGCAACTGGAACCTCGGATCTTAGGACGATAGCATCAGGCTGAACTCCGATTGAGAGTAGTTCCTTAACGGAGTGCTGAGTTGGTTTTGTCTTGATTTCTTGTGCAGCGTGAAGATATGGAACTAGGGTGTTATGGATAAACATAACATTGTCGTAGCCAAATTCTGCACGCATCTGACGCATAGTTTCTAAGTATGGAAGAGATTCGATGTCGCCAACTGTACCGCCAATTTCAACAATGACGATATCAGCGTCTGAGACTTTTGCGGCTTCTAGCAAACGATCGTGGATTTCACCTGTAACGTGTGGGATAACCTGAATGCAGGCGCCAAGATAATCTCCTCTTCTTTCCTTTTCGATGACAGACTGATAGACCTTTCCTGAAGTAATCGAGGATTGTTTCTTGAGGTTTATGTCTACCCATCTTTCATAATGACCGAAATCTAAATCAGTCTCTCCTCCATCATATGTGACATACACTTCTCCGTGCTGATATGGAGACATAGTACCTGGGTCAACATTGAGGTATGGATCGCACTTGACCATGAAGATTTTTAATCCTCTAGCCTTCAAGATGAGACCAAGGGAAGAGGCAAATATGCCCTTTCCTAATGATGAAACTACTCCGCCTGTAACAAATACGAATTTAGACATAACCACTCCTTTTGCCATACTTTTGGTAGAAAAAACATGTCGAAAATTATTTTCCTATGAAATGTAAGCTTCAATTGCTAATTTTAATATCACTATACAGTGTATAAACTACATAAAATAATTATTTAATTATGTTTTTATTTGGTGTAGATTTTTGTCGAACCCCCCTCCAAAAGACTGGGGGATTTTTTAATAGTTATTTTACTTCCTTATCAAACCACATTTAGGTAAGGCTTTGGGGTGTAAGGCATCAACAGTTTTTTCTTATGCCATAGGTTTGGTTGTTCTGGAATGACAAAAACCGGCCACTTTTCTCGTTTCGTGACCGGTTTCGCTTGGAACCTCCCTCACCGGCGGGCGGGTATTGGGAGGTGGGCCCGCTTACTTGGAGTCGCTTCGCCTCTTGTTG
>JAKSVD010000033.1 GCA_024408305.1 Bacilli bacterium
AGTTGCATTCAGCAAACCCCAAAGTTCCCAGTGTCGGCGGAGTGCTTGCCTTAATCATCCCAACGTCTGGTGTCGAATTCAGCAGCATTTACTCATATCAGTGTTTTGTCTATCATTCCGGAATTATCTGGTTCTCAATATATTGTTTGGCTACAAACAGCGTGAAAATGACTTGGAAGATTTATATTAGAAACCTTGTGACATTGTTTGTGGTTTCGCTTCTTGCTATTTGGATCAATGGAGCGTTACAAACCTACAATACAAACTTCCTCTATGTCGTTCGCCCTCCGATGAAGGGGCTCCCATTCCTTACACTCAAGCATGGGTGGTATGTTTATTATGCTCACTTATTAAGCGCAGGTTTATTGTTGATGAGTTTAACCATGATTCCTTGCATCTATCTTCAAAAGAATAAGGAATAATGCAACAAAACGCTAGAAATGTCGCATTTTAAGCCATTCTACCGTTTTATATTTTTAAAGAGAGTACTCAATATCAACGCTTGTTGCATAATCTACGACGAAAACAAAGGAGACGCTTATGTTTGTTACTTGGAAAACACAGCCAACATCAATGGGTTGGTTCCACATCCTCGGAATCATTTTAATGCTTTGCGCGATGGTCGGTGGTTCTTGGCTCGGCACAAAATTCGCTGGGGAAGAAAACGAGAAGAGAAATTCGAAAATCATCGGTTTTGCTGCGATTTATTTCTGGTGCCTAGAAATCTTCAGCGAAGTGTTTATGACAATTGCTTATGGGAAATATTTACTTACTCTCGTTCCATTCCAGCTTTGCTCTGCTATTTTATTCGTTATGCCATTTATTCCTTTCTTGAAGAAGGGCATCGTTAAAGATTCTTTACTTGGAGTAATCGCATTTGTCTCAACAACTGGTGCGTTCTTCTATTTTGTTAAGCCAACTGCGGCATTAACAACTCCATATATCATCAAATCATGCTTATCTATTCGGTGGCATATCTCCATGATGGGTGTCTGCACATTTACAATGACTGCATTTAACCTTCTTGATATGAAGAAGCATAGAGGATTCCTCGCTAGCTTAGTTGCTTATGCTGGATTAGCTCTTATTGCAGTTGCTGGAAACTTCATCTTGCACGCTATCGATCCAACACAGGAAACAAACTTGTTTTATATCTCTTATTACAACATCACATATTATTCAGAATTCCAGTACCCAATCCTTGGTTCTATCTTCCCGGGACAGAGGCCTTACTTCCTATTTGTCATCGCCTTCGTCATCTATTTCGGCATTGGCGCAAGTGCATGTTATTCGCTTGGCTTTGGCGTAAAAAAGCTTATCGAAGTTATCAAGGCAAAGAAATCCGCTCCAAGAGCATAATAATCTCAGATGCATTAGAGCCTTCCTCGGAGGGCTTTTTTAATTGACTATAAAATACTCAAAGATATTGCTGAATATCCTCTATGGAACCGTTTTCTATCTCTTAAAGCAATATATACATATATTTTTCGTGACTTTTAATCAAAAACAGGTTTAATTACTTCGGTATCAAGGAGGAAATAAGATGACTCTAGAAGAACTCGAAGCGAAATACGCTTATTACAAAGGTCTCGATCTTAAACTCAATATGGCTAGAGGAAAGCCATGTAAGGAACAGTTAAACCTCTCCATGGGCATGATGGATATGCTCAATTCATGGACTGATTTGACGGGAGAAGACGGTGACGATTGCCGTAACCATGGCGTCCTTGGCGGACTTGAAGAGTGCAAACGTCTTCTAGGTTCTATCATCGAGGTTCCATCCGACAACATTATCATTTACGGAAACTCTTCATTACACATCATGTATGAGTGCATTTCTCGCTCTATGACGCATGGCGTTATGGGTTCAACTCCTTGGTGTAAGCTTCCAAAAGTAAAATGGCTTTGCCCAGTCCCTGGATACGATAGACATTTCGCTATAACTGAGTTTTTCGGAATCGAAATGATCAACATCCCGATGAATGAAGAAGGCCCAGATATGGATTTAGTCGAGGAATTGGTGTCCAAAGACGAATACATCAAAGGCATCTGGTGCGTACCAAAATATTCAAACCCAAATGGTGTTACATACTCAGAGTCAGTTGTTAAGAGATTTGCCACACTTAAGCCTGCCGCTAAAGATTTCAGAATCTACTGGGATAATGCATATTCAGTGCATCACTTATATCCAGATAAGCAGGACTTCTTATTAGAGATCCTTGATGAATGCGCCAAAGCAGGAAATCCTGATATGGTTTATAAATTCACCTCGACATCAAAGATTTCATTCCCTGGATCGGGTGTTGCGGCATTAGCCACTTCAAAGGCAAACATTGCCGATATTACAAAGCAGATGGGCGTATCAACCATCTCCTACGACAAGGTCAATCAGTTAAGACACGTCAGATTCTTCCATGACGTTCATGGCATCAGAACGCAGATGATGCGTCACGCGAACATCTTGAGACCTAAATTCGAGTTGGTTGAGAAGATATTAGATGAGGAATTGTCAGATTGTCCAATTGCCAAGTGGACAAAGCCTCTTGGCGGGTACTTTATTTCCCTTGAGGTTCCAGGAATCGCAAAAGAGGTTGTTGCAAGATGCAAGGAGTGCGGTGTTGCATTGACTCCAGCAGGATCTGCTTATCCATATCATAACGATCCTAACAATTCCAACATCCGTATAGCTCCATCATTCCCAACAATCGGTGAATTAGAGACTGCAACAAGGATCCTATGCCTTGCAGTGAAAATCGAATACGCCAAAACATTAAAAGCATAAGAAAAAACCCCGTAGAACAGAAATCTATGGGGTTTTCGTTTGCTTTTATTTCAAGATGATCTTCTGGAAGACCTTTTTGCCTTTTTTAATCTTAACGCCTTCTTTTAATTCATCAGACGAGAAGGATAATGCGATGTCAGCCACTTTGACATCGTTGACTGCAACGCCGTTTCCTTGGATGAGTTTTCTAGCTTCTGTCTTTGATGTGCATAAGCCAGATATTACTAAGCAATCGATCAAGGTGATTTTGCCATCAACGAGATTTTCTTCGCTTAATTCGTAGGTTGGCATATTGTCTCCGGTTCCTGCAAAGAGGGCTCTTGCCATATCTCTTGACTTAGTTGCTTCTTCTTCACCGTGAACAAGTGCGGTCAATTCGTATGCGAGAATCTCTTTCTTCTCATTGATTCTAGCCCCGTCCCAGTTCTCCATTTCATGGATTTTGTCCATTGGGATGAATGTGAGCATCTTGATGCATTTCATAACGTCAGCATCATCGATGTTTCTCCAATACTGGAAGAATTCAAATGGGGTGGTCTTGTTTGGATCGAGCCAAACTGCTCCAGATGCTGTCTTACCCATCTTCTTTCCTTCTGAATTGAGGAGAAGGGTGATTGTCATCGCATATGCATCCTTGCCTGTTTTCTTTCTGATTAATTCAGTTCCACCAAGCATGTTTGACCACTGGTCATCACCACCGAATTCCATGTTGCATCCGTAATGTTCGTGCAAGTAGTAGAAGTCATATGACTGCATGATCATGTAGTTAAATTCAAGGAATGACAAACCTCTTTCCATTCTTTGCTTGTAGCATTCTGCTCTAAGCATGTTGTTGACGCTGAAGCAAGCTCCAACGTCTCTTAGAAGCTCGATGTAGTTAAGTTTTAAAAGCCATTCAGCGTTGTTGACCATGATTGCATCATCTGGTCCGAATTTGATGAATCTCTGCATCTGCTTATAGAAGCAATCGCAGTTGTGCTGGATAGTTTCTGGGGTGAGCATTGATCTCATATCGGTTCTGCCTGATGGGTCTCCGATGTATCCTGTGCCGCCTCCGATTAAGACAACTGGCTTGTTTCCTGCTAACTGCAGTCTTCTCATTAAGCAGAGCGCCATAAAATGGCCGACATGGAGGGAATCTGCTGTTGGATCGAATCCAATGTAGAATTTAGCGCCTCCTGAATTGATTAATTTTCTAATTTCTTCCTGGTCTGTGACCTGTGCGATTAGGCCTCTTTCGACCAATTCTTCATAAACACCCATGCGTGTTCTCCTTTCAGGGAATATAAAACGTCCCCATTGTTCATGAGGACGAATGAATCGTGTTACCACCTCAATTTAAGTTAGACTCGCATCTAACTCCTTAGTGTGTGATCTATCTTAATCACACCTCCGCTGTATCGGGCGGCCCCGGCTTGGACAAGCAGCTCCAGAATGTATTTCGTTCTTAGGTCTTGTCGTCCTTTCAGCAACCGGACGCTCTCTACACAAGATTGTCTAAGACTACTTCTTTCCTTCTTAGCCACGGATATATTAGCACTTTATTTAGTAAAGAAAAGGCAAACCATTTTGGATTTGCCAACTAATTCTTTTTGAAATAGAACATCGCGATGGTGCCAGGACCACAATGGCAGTTCATCGTGAAGTCGATTGGAAGGAAACTAATGTCTAAATCAGGTTTAGCCTCTAACAGCTGTTCTTTGAACCTTAGTGCCTCGTCCTCGTTATCGGTGTAGGAGAGGTAGAGCCTATTGCCATCAATCGTGTCTAGCATCATCTTGAGCATGGTCTGAAGTGCTCTTTTCTTTCCGAATTCATTTTCAATGCTTGCTAATTTGCCTTCTTTATCGGCATAGACAACTGGCTTAAGTCTAAGAAGTGAGCCAATTGCGAGTTTTCCGGCTGATAGACGTCCGCCTTTATATAAATGGTATAAAGAGCCGATTGTGAAGATGGATGCTTGTCTAGCGATTAATGCGTCGACTTTTTCTTTGATTTCGTAAACGCTTAAGCCTTCTTTAGCGAATTCAATCGCCTTTTCTAAGGAAAGAAGTTCTCCGGTTGATCCCGATAATGAATCGATGCATTCGATTTGAGCATCTGGATAATCGTCCATGATCATGTTCTTGGCCATTAAAGAATTGTTATAGCTTCCAGATAATCCAGAAGATAAACCAAGGAAGATGACAGGAGTTCCTTCTTTTGCGTATTTTTCAAAGATCGAATAGAAAAGGTCAGGAGCAGCAGAATTGGTTTTCACCTTAACCTTTTTGTTTAAGGCTTCAAAGAATTCTTCTTTTGTTACACTCATCTCCAATGGGTTGTAGTCCACATCGTTGATAGAAAAGCAAACAGGAATGACTTCATTGTCATGCTCTTTTGCGAATTCCTGAGGAATGCTGCTTGTTGAATCGGTTATAAATTTTATGTTAGTCATATTTGTTTCTTATGATAGATTTGTCTTTAATGCAACACGTGTTGCGTTATAATGAAACCACATTTAGGGTCTGAAGGCACCAAATATGACCTTAAATGCGACATGAAAGGGGATAGTGTTGCATGAAGAGTAATCTATTCACAAAAGAATGTTTCTATAACGCATTGATCCAATTGATGAGAATCAAAGAATTCGACAGTATTCAGATCTCAGAGATATGTGAAGTTGCTGGGTATAACAGGTCCACGTTCTATAGAACATATAAGAGCAAGATCGACGTCTTGTCCGACAAATTCACAAGAGAGCTTGATAAATATAAAAAGATGGTAGAGCAAACGAAAGATTGGACGTTTGTTCAAAAGATTACAGAATTCTTCATCCTTCTCAGGGCGAGTAGCGATTTGTTCATCACCATGCATAATTCTAATTTGGACGCGAGCATGTATGATATGTTCTACAACCTATATCCTTTTGATGATAAGTTTGGTGAGGATGTATATTTCAAGAAATTTAGGACTGCAGGTGTGTTCCAAGTCGTTCTAACTTGGTTTACGAGCGGAATGAAAGAATCCAGCCAGGAAATGGCGGAGATTTTAGAACGCGTTATGAATGATTGTAACGCTGATTATTGAAGGGAATTTTCAGTTTTACGCTTATTCTCTAAGGTTTTATGGACAACAAACATAGCAACTGCACTAGCGGTGGCAATTGATGAAATTACGCAGCTTATAATCAATCCGTTATCTCTATAGATGGCTTTGATTGTGTGGCTGCCTTTTTCTACATGAGACAAGTCAGCGCTTAAGAAAATGTTGTATCTAGTCTGGGTTGGTACTTTTTTTCCATCCACATATACGGACCAATTTCTTTCGTTTGGTACGGTGAAGAGAAGGTCCTTATTGTCTTCTAAAAGCTCAAAGTGGCCTTCAAAGCCATATGAGGTCAATGATTTCTTAACTTTAAGATCAGAAGATGACTGTTTTCTTGCCTCTTCAACATATTCTTTGAGAACCTCGGTGTCCTCATAATAAAATTCTTCCCATAATTCTCTGTTCTTTAGATCTTCTTTTAGGGTCACTGTGAAGGTGTGCTTGTGATCTATCGTATCGTTGAATCCTCTAATTCCTTTATGCCAGTAGGTATTGTTGATCATTGCTCTACCATCTATTGCATATGAATAACATTCAGAGAAATTCTTTTCTCCGAAATAGAGGTTCTTCCCAAAGCCGTCAGTCGGTACCTCGAAAGAGAATTTGATTCTATCTCCTGCTTTTCCGGTGATGTGCTTAATTCCGTCTTCGTTTGTGGTTATTATTATGCCATCGCTTTGAGATACGATAGATGTTTCTAATTTGTGGAAAATTTCCTTTTTGTTACCAGAGTCCTTAACCTTGTCGGTTAAACCCTTGAACATTTCATTTTGATATTGGAAATGATCGTACCAAGATACGTGGTCTCCAATCTTGCTTCCTTCTGAGACGTATGTGACATCGCTGTGGTTGATGGCAAAGCAATATGGTAGGGCTAAAGTGTTTTCGTAATATTTAACGCCTTCTATATCCGAGGTTAATGATGATTCCACCCATGGATAATTGGTGAAGAAGATAGGGGAGTTGCCGTATTCGTGTAGTTCATCGTAATCAATTAGGTATTTGAAACCGAATAATGAGTTGATGGATGCGGTGTTTCCTCCATCGTATTTCTCAAAGAAATAATTGTATTGGAATCCTATTTTTGACATATAGTCTTCAACGTCTTTTTTCTCATTTGACGAGAAGTGATTTAATCCGTTGTAGCTATAGAAAAGAGGGTTGTTGTTAATTGTGTTTGTAGAACCGGTTCTGTTGAACATAGCCTCCATTCTATAGATTGATGGATCATACGCTTTTAAAGCATCAAAAATTGGCGATAAAGAATCGTCTTTAAGATAGACCTCATTCAATTGGTATTCAGGGCTTTCTACATTCACCTTTAAGATTCTCATTGCCCCACGGTATGAAGAGAGGCTAGAGAAGGTTATAAGGGTAACAGAAAGAAGTCCAGTTATTGCTTCCTTGACTCCTTTGATCTTGAATTGTGGAACGAAAGAATATCCAAAGGCTAATACTAGTGAAACTGCATAGATGATGATGGCGAAACCTGTGAATGTATAGTAGTTATCCAAGTCACTAGGGACAAATTTAGTTACAAGGAAAACGATTAAGGCTCCAAGTAACGGCATTGCAAATCCCGGTTTCCAGGTCTTCTTAATATCATCGAGAGATAATCCCGCAAAATAACAGACGATAAATCCAAGAATAAATGAATAACGTCCAGGGAACCATGTTGGCTCTCTGCCTCCGTGATATATTGCGTTTAAAGAGCGAGACATCATCCCAATGAAATAGAATAATGGCAATATCAGGGCAACCAGTCTATCTCTTAATGTGTATGATTTGTTGAAGAAGTAGAGCTGGAAGAACACTAAAACGACTGTGCCAACAAACATAGAGAAGAAACCTTGATTTCTAGCAATATCTCCATATGTGAAGTAGTGGTTTTCGAGGAATCCGCCAAAGAAGGTTGAGATGGACATTAACTCATTGTCAGGTATTGCAAATGAGCCTTTGGTGCCATTTAGGTGCATGAATGCCGTAAGCCAGAAAGGAGCGGCAATTAGGCCTCCAATTAAAGAAAATATTGCAAATCTAGCACTAAATGTCAGCAAATCCTTGCTATCTCTATGTTTTGAGAAGGATTTATATATGAAATAAACCACTGCGAAAATACAGATCATTGCCCCGATATACCAAGAAGTCATCAATGCATAACCAATAGCAATTGGGTATATCCATCTACATTTTGCTTGCTCGAGCTTATTTAACCCAAGTACGACTAACGGAAGGATCATTACTCCATCCAACCACATGAAATCGTACATGTAGATGAATGAATAAGAAATCAAAGCATAGCCGATTGCGGGAACAAGATGAAGTGGATTGTCTTTCCCTGTGGTGAATCTGAATGTGAGATAAGTAAAGAGGCCTGCAAAAGACATTTTGAGCAAACAAGTTACCGCAAAGAATGCAGGTATATCTGCGGATGAGAAGAACACGAGGAATAAGTTAAAAGGCGAGGCGAGGTAATAAGAGAAAATCGACATGAAGTCGCCGCCGAACACTTTTGCCCCGGTATATATAGCAGACTGATTGCCCAAGAGAACTTCCCTATAATAGCGCATGAATACGACATATTGAGACTGCATATCTAAAGTCATCATCGTGGATGATTTGTCTCCAAATGGAGTCCAATTCATCTTTGCCATTATGATGGAGGTGATGATAAATGGAATTGCAAAAGCAAGAACAGAAAAACATGCAGTATGAATGGCTTTTAAATTTTTATTAAAAAAATCCCTGATGCGCTGCATAGGGATAATATACTCTTAAAAGTCTAATAAGTCGACTTTTATATGATAGGGTTGGTGTCCACTATGATTCCGGTATATCCGTTCTCATTGATCAGCACTTTAATTTGCCTGTTATTCAAAAAGCCACCAGCCAATGCTGCATATAACCAGCCCATAGGCGAGTCAGTGCATTCAACGATTGTCTTGATGATATCTAAATCGGTCATGACGGCAACGATTTTGTCATCCCTTCTTTCTATTGTTAAATGCACTCCGGCTTTTACTATTGTTTCATTAATGTTTGCAATATTGTTTTCGTTCAGTACCGCCTTTGTTAGGCCTCTAGTTTCGGAGAGTCTTCCAAGTTTGATATCATCTAATGTTAAAACTACTTCCTTCTCTTTGTACGTAAGTGTTCCGTTAGCTTTTAAACAACTGCGGTAAAACGCCATCCAAAATGGGGCTTCTGCGGAGATTTTTCCTTCTTCACCAATGTCTACGTATATGCTTTTGATGTTTAACCCAGGAACTTTTATGTTAGGGACTATTGTTGCAAGGATATTGTTTATCTCATGTTCATTGAAGATATATTTAAACTCACCAGATATATCCATATCCTTAAGCGCAGAATCTACCTTTGCTGATAAAAGATCGCCAGTGGTGACATCTTTTACTTCGGAAATATAGTCCGGGGTGTTATTGGTGAAATCGGTGACAACAATTCCGATTGATGAGACTATCAAAATAGTCGTTCCGCCTATGATGCTCAGGATGATTTTCAACCATTTTTTCATACAATTATTTTATCGCATAGCAGAAAAAAGTTTAGAGCAAGGGCGTTGGCGCGAACATTCATTGATAGATTGTCTTATCAGAATCCAAGTAACTTGATTGTTTTCTGATGTTTAATCGACTATTTTTGCGACGAATTCGTATTTCTTAAGTTCTTCAACTGAGTTAGCTCTGATGATCTCGCCCTTACCGTCGTGATAGACAAAATATTCCTCGCCTTTTACGAAGACGACTTTTGCAGTTGTCATATCGTCCATGTCGATTCTGCTACCGCCTCTTAAGAAGTGCATAAGGTCCTGCATAATGGCGGATGCTGTTGGAAGTGAGCCAGCTCCTTTTCCAATAAATTCTAAAGTTGAGTTATTTTTGCATTCGAGAAGAACACCGTTCATCTCATAATTTAATGTGGATAATGCGTGATTTGGTTTGAAGAGGAATGGGACTGACATAACGCATAATGTGCCATCCTTGTAATATCCAAATACGCCGAATTTAAGAATTCGTCCAAGCTTTGAGACTGTTTCAAAGATTTCGTCGTTGATATTTTCAATGCCAAAAGATGGGATTGTCTTGTAGTCCATGTCTTTATGGAAGGCAAGCGATGCAAGAATTCTTCCTTTTCTTAACAGGTCAGCGCCTGACAAGTCGGCTCTATAGTCCTTTTCTGCAAAGCCTCTATCCTGAGCCTCTTTCAAGGCTTCCTGGAATGTGTATTTATCTTTAGTTAATCTCGTAAGAATGAAGTTGCATGTGCCATTGAGCAAGCCGATGAATGAATAAATCGTATCGAATCTCGCGATTTCAATGACGTTGTGGAGAAGTGGGATGCCTCCACCGACTGCAGCCTCGCATAGGAAAGAACAATCATTTGCTTTAGCAAGACTCATGTATTCCTCAAAGTGATTTGCTATTGTCTCTTTGTTGGAGGAAAGGACGTGTTTGCCGTGTTTTAAAGCAGATGTGATTGCCTGATATGGTAGTTCTTCCCCACCTAAGCATTCAACAACAACGTCAACGTCATCAGCCTCTGTAACTTCCTTGTAGTCAGTTACAAGAAGGTTTCTTAAAACGTCCTTTTTGCTAGGAAGGTCAAAGACTTTGGTTATATGCATTCCTGGCTGCTGATTGACTAGTTGAAAGACGCCTTTTCCAACGATGCCGTAGCCTAATAATCCGATTCTTAAATTAGTCATGATTCATCACCTGCACACTCTTAACGTGCTTTACCTCTCTAGCTCTTTCGACGAGCTCTTTTAATGTTTCTTTCGCTTTGCTTAGATCAATCATCATAGAGACAAATGCCAGATTATGCATAGGCATGTCTTGATTGATTGTTAAGATGTTTACGCCATTAGACGCTATCTCTGTTAGGACATTAGATAGTACACCAGGATAATCTTCTAACTTAAAAGCTAAAATCGCCTTTTTGGTTAGATTTTGAGGAGGAATCTCTACAAAATCCTTGTATTTATAGTAAGTGGAACGTGAGATTCCAGTTCTCTTGCATGCCTCTGATACTGACATGCCCTCTCCATCAATTAGCTCTTTTGCGTCTAGAACTTGATCGATGAAATCAGGAAGGATCTTTCTGTCTACAAGGAGTTTTTCGCTATTCATGCTTGACTCCTTTTATAGTTGCTCCGCAATCATCTATTGCCAAAACCTTGAAATCATACGCAACAGAGTATTTGTTCGCTTTTAATGCATCAATAACATTCTCATCAGAAGAAATGATGAGTTGAGTGGAACCCGAGCCAGAGATTGCATATGCGCATCCGTTGTTTAAAGCTGTTGAGCGCACGATATTGCCATCTGGGATTAATTCTATCCTGTATGGCGTATGTAACTTGTCCTCTAAGAGTTTTGAAAGTGCCACAACATCTCCGCGAGCAAATGCATCAGGTATCGCAACTAATCTAGATGCGTTGAACTTAATGTCATCGAGTTTAAGGAATGATGGTAAGACCTTTCTTGCTTCGTGGGTAGAAATCTTAGCGTTTGGAATTGCCACTATGAATTTTAGTGATGTGTTAACGGGGTGTTTGACAGGGTGGTATTCGTTGCCATCAAACCACGTTGTTACAAAACCTCCAAATAGAGCAGGAGAAGCATTGTCTGGGTGTCCTTCTAATTCTGCTGCAAGTTTTAATAACTCTAAGTCAGAGTGTTTTCTGTTGAGCATTTCATTCGCCGCTTTTAAACCTGCGACAATGCATGTTGATGAACTGCCCAAGCCTCTTGATTCTGGCACGTTATTATCAACGACTGAGATATGTACAGGGATATATTTCTCGTTAAAGCTCTTGAAATAGTAGCGATAAGCCTGCAAAACCATGTGATTCTCGAGTTTTTCTATGCTGTATCCATCGATTGCATCTTCTTTTGATTGTTCAAATCTCCATGTGTTGTAGATTCCTAAAGCGATGCCTGCTACATCGAATCCAGGGCCAACGTTAGCGCTTGTTCCAGGGACTGATACTTCAAACACCTTATCAGAGAAGATTCTATCGTCGACCTCGTCTCTCGTTAGTTTAAATGGAGGGACTTTATGAGAAAGAATCTTGTTTAGCTGCTGAGGCATCTTTGTGCCTGATAATTCCTCGATTCTCTTTAAGGACTTGACTGGGTCGTCACACGATTCACCAAATACTTCCAAGATGGTCTCGGTGAATTTATATGGAGATGCGGTTGATACGACCAAGACATGATTGTTTGAATTCATTCTCTTGAAAGCGCCGTATGAAACTGCAGTGTGTGGATCGATGAGGTAATTGTGTTTCTCAAAACAATCTTTGATCATTGCTTTGGTGTCTTCTTGATTGATTGAATATGCCCCAAATGATTTGAGCTGGGCTTTCATCTTATCGCTGACTTCAAATCTCTTGTTCTCTGCTAAAGATGCCATATATCCCCTAACTTCCTCATCGTTTTCGGATAAGAGGTAAAGTAACCTTTCTAGGTTAGATGAGATGAGAATGTCCATTGATGGAGAATTTGTTTTGATGAATTCTCTATCTAGCGAATAGACTCCAGTCTCGAAGAAGTCTGTTAATACTCTATTTTCGTTTGATGCACAGACAATCTTTCCAAATGGAACGCCCATGTTTTTTGCGATGTAGGAGGCAAGAATGTTGCCGAAGTTGCCGGTTGGGACGACAACATCAAGTGGCTCGCCCATTTTGATTGTTCTGTTGTTAACAAGTTCGATATATGACCTTACATAATAGACGACTTGAGGTAACAGTCTTCCAATATTGATCGAATTTGCGCTGCTCAGGATGATTTTGTCCTGTTCCATATTGAGCAATCTCTTAACGATGTTTTGGCAATCATCAAAGTTGGATTCTTTTAATGCATAGGCTCTTGATTTTTCAGATGTAAAGTAGAGCATCTGTCTTTCCTGAATTCCTGATATACCATGGTCAGGATATAAAACAGAAATTGAGATGTCCTCGCTACTAGCAAAGCTAGATAACGCTGCAGAACCCGTATCTCCACTTGTTGCGGTTAAAATCATCATCTTTTTGGTAACGTTGTTTTTCTTCTTCAGCTCCTGCATCTTCCGGTTGAAAGTATCGAC
>JAKSVD010000034.1 GCA_024408305.1 Bacilli bacterium
AACCGCCGGCCACAACTGGCCATCTCAGGCATACCCAACATATATCAACGACTATTTGCCAGAAGGTTCAAAAGCTGAAGTAATTAATTGCGGACATAACGGTGCGTCATTTAAGAACTTTGGACAATACAACCCTTCTTATTACGAGTGCTCAGAATACACTAAGTCACTCCAGAAGAAACCGGATGTAATCACAATTCTTCTTGGCACTAACGACGCAACAAACTGGTCCAACGAAGGTCCGACATTTGAAGAGGACTACAGAGGCCTCATCGATATCTACAAAGAGAAGTTTGGAGAAGATCAAAAGTTCATCCTTATGACATCCCCATACTGCAATATCCCAAATAACTTTGGCATTCCTAATGATATCATTAGAGACAACGTCAACCCTATCCAAAGAGAAATTGCTGAAGATCTTGAGTTACCACTCATTGATCTTAGAGAAATCTTCGAGGAATATGAAGGCGGAACAGAAGCCCTTCTTCGTCCAAATGACGGTGTTCACTTCTCGGTAACTGCCGCAAAGTTGGTCGCTGAATTAATAGTTGATGCATTAAAGGGATACGTCGCTTAAAACAAAAAGACTAAACACATCACACTTGTTGGTGTGTTTTTCTTTTACTTATATAATAAAGGCAAGGAGATATATCAAATGGTTTATCTAACACTCAATGATGGCAAAAAGATTCCTCAGTTAGGCTTTGGGGTTTGGAGCATTCCTTGCAATGAGGAAGGAAAAAATATCATTAAAGAAGCCATAAAGATTGGCTATAGGCATTTCGATACTGCGCATGTCTATGCAAACGAGATGATTGTCGGCGAGGCTATCGCTGAAAGCGGACTTCCAAGAGAAGAATTCTTCGTCACATCAAAGCTCTGGCCAACTGAATTCGGGTATAAGAAATCAAAGAAGGCTCTTGATGCAATGTTAAAGAGATGCCGCTTAGATTACCTTGATATGGTCTTGTTACATAAAGAGACGATGGATTACATGGGAGCCTACAAGGCTTTGGAAGAATACGTCGATAAGGGATTGATCAAATCTATTGGTGTTTCAAATTTTGAGACAAAGAAGAAGATCGATAACCTCTGGAAGAATGCAAAATACAAACCAACGATGAATCAGTTGGAAAGCCATCCTTATAGGCAACGTGAAGATTTAAATGGGCTCACAAAAGAATATGGAACATATATCGAATCATGGTCCCCATTAGCTCATGGAGCCTCAGGATTACTAAGGGATCCTGTTATCGAAGAAATTGCTAAATCACATAACAAGACTGCTGCACAGATAGTTCTTAGATGGCATATACAGAAGGGTTATGTTGTTATCCCTATGACATCAAACATCGAGCACATGAGACAAAATTTTGAGATCTTCGACTTCGAATTAAGTGAGGAAGAAATGTCTTCTATAGATGGATTAAATGGCAAATACAGATTAGACAACATGCCAAAATGGATGGAGCCAATTGCCCACTGGTTCCAGGGATTTGGACTAAGAGGGATAGATAAATCTCAGCAATAAACCCCTAAAACAACAAAACGCACTTCTTAAAGGAAATGCGTTTTTCTTTTTTAATCAACTGTAATGTTTGATCCGTCGATGGTGATATTTGACGAATAGAATCCATCAACAAGCTCCACCATATCATCTACATCATATGCACCCATTATTTCATTTGCCGAATGCATTGCAAGCTGTGGCAGGCCGATATCGACTGTTGTGATGGATACCTCGGAGTTGGAGATGTTTCCAAGCGTGCTTCCGCCTCTAAGGTCATTGCGGTTTGTAAATTCCTGATATGGGAGCGCATTCTTGTCACAGACCATCTTAACGATTGATGATGAGAGACCATCGCTTGTGTATGACTGGTTGGCATTGTATTTGATGACTATGCCACCGTTAAGTTTGACGTCCGTTGTTGGGTCGCTAAGTTCTGGTCTATTTGGGTGATTTGCGTGAGCGTTATCAATGCTCAGCATAACAGAGTTCGCCAATGCCTGGAATTTAGTTTCCCTATCCCAACCAAGAGCTTTAGCAATCCTTCCAAGTGTATGTTTAAGGAAGTCTGAGTGAGCACCTTGCTTCGTAAGAGAACCAACTTCTTCGTTATCGAAGCTAGCATATACGTTGATTGATGAATCGTTTTCTGAATTCAAGAAACCAAATAATGCAGTGTAAGTCGATGCTAAATCATCAAGTTTTGGAGATGAGAGGAATTCACCGCTAAGTCCAACGCGTGTTGGTTTTTCTCTTGTTGCAAGATATAAGTCGTATGAGAGGATTGAATCAACGGCAAGTTTCTCTGCTAAGAAATCATTAAATGAGAATTCGTCATCCCACTGTCCTAACATCGGGATTGTATCTCTAGCAGGATTTGCTTCGAATGCTGTGTTGACGTTCCTGTTCATGTGAATGCAGACGCTTGGGATATAGAGAAGATTCTCGTTGATGTATACGAGCTCAGAAGACACTCTATTTCCGTTTTTAACAAATGCACGACCAGCAATCGTTAAAGGCTTATCGAAGAATGAATAGTAGATGCCTCCGCCATAGGGTTCACAGTTAAGGGAGGCAATATTTCCACATTTCTTTAATGGATTAGGTTTGATCTTGAATGTTGGCGAATCTGTGTGAGTTGCAGTGATTTTGAATTGCTTATCAGGGCATGCTGGGATTTTAAAAGCAATGATGCTCGAATCATTTCTTGTGATAAAGCATTTAGCACCTGGATAGGCGATAAAGTCGTTAGATTCCTTCAATTCTTTGAATCCAGCTGCAATAAGTTCTTGTCTTATATTTTCAACAGCGTGGAACTGGGAATATGACTTTCCAAGTAAATTCATTAAACGTTCTAAGTTTCCCATACATTCTCCTTTACTGAGATTTCTTAACTCTTAGATATAGTTCCTCTTCTTTGAGGCCTTTTTGTAGATATGGACATTGTCCTGCTACCTGGACATCGTAGAAGATGGTTCCTTCTTTTGATTTGTAGATACGATAGACATAACCGAACACCGTATCGCCTCTATAGTGGTATCCAACCTGATCCCCTACTTCGAACTTACCGGCAACTGGTTCTTCTTTCTTTCTAGCAAACCACATATCGCTCTAATTATACGCACATAAAAAGCCTTTGGAAACCAAAGGCAATTTAGTATCTATTTCGCTTTGATGTGATAGACCCTGGAACCGAAGTCACCAAGTAGTCTTACATCATCATTGAATCCAGTTCCCATCCACTGCTGTTTGAGTTTTAAGGCTCCAGCCATCAACGATTTTCCAGAAAGGCTGTATTCCTCATTCTCTCCAGGCATTGTCATGCGCTTTGAAACCTCGTAGACAAGGAAGCCTTTCTCGTTAACCTTAATCGGAAGGACTTGATTGATCAAACCGCCGAACAGATGGATATTGTGATCCTGATGTCTAACCTGGAATGTGTATTTAGCCTCACTTTCAAGGCCGACAAGCCTAATCTCGTCAACTGACGGATTAATTCGTTGGAGACCGTTGAAGTAGCCTAGAATAGCCTCTTTTTTATCTTTAGACACAACAAGCCAAAGGGAATAACCGTCTCTCTTGACATCTTTTAGTTGATAGAAGTCACCATCCATGATGAGATTTCTATGTTCCTTAGAGAACTCAATCTGAGATTCAACCGCCTTTTTCTCAACAGGCTCAAGTGTTGAAATGTCGAGTTCATACCCTAAAGAACCGAATAGAGCAACATTGAATCTTGTCTCTAGCGGAATCTTTCTTAGTGCTTGGTGTGAAGTTTCTGCAGCAACGTGATTAGATAGAGTGGAAAGAGGATAGGCTAAAGAATATCCACTCTGGATTGATAATCTTTCGTATGCATCTGTATCATCACTAGTCCAAATCTGATCGAAGTAAGCAAGCCCGCCTAAATCAAATCTATTGCCACCACTCGAACATCCTTCAAAGAAAACATTTGGATGCGAGGCAATGATGCCTTCGTATAGCTTATATAAGCCCAAGATATATCTATGGAATAATTCTCCACCAGAATAGATGTTTGATGAAAGGTCTGAGATATGTCTATTCATATCCCATTTAACATACTGAACATTGTTGTCATCGATTGTCTTATTGACGTTTTCGATGATGTATGAAATTACATCGTCTCTAGTTAAGTCCAACACTAATTGGTGACGACCTAAAGATGGGTTTCTGCCATCGACATGAATAGCCCAATCAGGATGCTCTTCGTAAAGTTTCGAATCAACGCTGATCATCTCAGGTTCAAACCATAAACCAAACTGCATCCCTTTCTTGTTAACAGATTTTGCTAAACCATCTAAACCAGATGGAAGTTTCTTCTTGTTGACGTCGTAATCGCCTAGGCCTTTAGTGTCGTCTTCTCTTCTCCCGAACCATCCGTCGTCTAGAACAAACATCTCCAATCCAAGTTTTGAACCGGTTTTTGCAATCTTTTTAAGGTTTGAAGCCTTAAATTTCATATATGTAGCTTCCCAGTTGTTCACTAGTATTGGATGGTTGTTTCCTTTGTGACAGGACGGGGAAATGTGTTCTCTAACAAAGTTATGCATGTTTTGCGACATTCCATTAACGCCATTAGAGGAATAAGTCATGACTGCAAAAGGAGTTTCAAATATTTCGTTTGAAGCTAGGTTCCATTTAAAACAGTATGGAGATACTCCAAGCATCACTCTAACCTTGTTGAATGAGCTATGTTCAACTGATTCATAGTGGTTGCCAGAGTAGATGAGGTTAAAGCCATATACTCCACCACTTAGTCCCGTTGCTTCTTTTTCTTTAAGAGCAAAGAACGGATTGTGTCTATTGGAAGATGCACCAGTCTTTGAATCATTTACATATAGAGTGTGATCTAGAGTGTTAGATGATTTTTGCCCTTCGAAACACCATCCACCATAGAGGTTGATGAGCTCAAAGTTCTTGCCAACCATATCAAGTTGCAAGGACATTGCTTTATTGATGGAGATCTTAGTGTCTCCACGATTTGTTAATACCATTCTTCTAGCAATGACATCCGAGTCCTCAAAAACAACGTAATGGAGATCAACATTGATATGAAGGAGTTCGTCACTTAAATGAATGACGAGTTCCTCTGCATCTCCATGAGGATTAGGAAGTCCACTGACCTTGGTAAATGTTTTATTAATCTCGTGTGATTTGTAGGTCAGATCTAGAACGTAGTCTTTACCATTATCGATAATTAAGGAAGGGTCTTTATAGTCGCCCTTGCCGACTGATGATATCTCAGTGGATAGATAATCCAAACAATAGCCAGGTTTGGAATCGTCATATGCAACGGCAGACCCGCCAGGAATATCGAATTTTTCCATAGAGAAAAGGAATTCATCCTCTTCTCCTAATCTATCGCCATAGTATTCAGAAAGAATGTGGTTGAAGGCTGAGATACGGATCAAGTACGTTGTGTTTTTTGTATCCAGCCGTATGACGTTATTAAATTCCTTAATCATTATTTGATGCTTCAACGTTAGAACGACGGGTCTCTAATTCTTTGCAGATCTCGTTATATCTATTCTCGTCAATCTTGTAATACTTCTTAACAAGGATATAGGCAACGCCGAGAAGAATCATTGGGAGGATGGCAACACCAGCCTTAAAGACCCAGACCTGCCATGGTTCAATTGTGTTTAAGACACTATCTGACATAGCGCCAATCTGCTCACTTGTAAGAGTGCCTAGGACGCCTTGTTGCTGGTAATCAGAAATCTAAGTGATGATTGGTGAAAGCGATGCGACCAAAAGGAAGATGTAAAGGACTCCCTGCTGGAGAGCAGATGCAAACTTGGTTGTTAATGGACGGATAGAGAAGATTGTTGCTTCCTTTCTTTCTCCGAGCTTCCATTCGTTGTATTCAATTGTGTTGGTCATCATGATAAGGAGGTTCATATAGAAGAGTCCCTGTGAGAAGAAGATGAGGACACCAATTAAGCACAATGGAGCTAAGTAGAGCCAATAATTGCTTGGATTTGCTGAGATATAAGCACCGCCTCCTAGTGGTAATCCATATAAATAGAAGAGGACATAACCAGCAATGATGCCGATTGTGCAATATCCAAGGAGTTTCATTCTTGAGAACTTCTTGGACAATAAAGGGAACAAGGACTGAGAAACGATGATGCCAAGAGCGTACATGACAGTAAAGATTGTCATCATGCCTGAGCCATTGGAGAAGTCGACTGCGAAATAGAAATAGTTAAGGCCTAATGCATTGAGGATGCCTGATCCTAGATAGTAAGCAAATAAGACAATGGTCATGACCCTTAACTGGTCATTGCCCTTAAGGACAGCAAACATGTCTCTGAATTTTGGCTGTTCTGCTTTAGCTTCAGCCTCAAGGTCTCTCTTGTGTTCCTTGATACCGAAGAAGCCGATAATCTGAGATGCCATGAAGAGAACACCGCAGATGATTGCGATAATTGGATAAACACCATAGCCAAAGCTACCCGAGATCATTGGAGCAACACCAGCAACGACAAACTGTCCAAGTGAACAGCAGATTGTCATGATTGTGGTGATCTGAGTTCTTTGTCTTTCTTCTGATGTAAGAGATGGGAGCATTCCCCAATAAGCGATATCGTTCATTGTGAATGTGATACCCCAAAGGAGATAGAAGACTGCAAACCATGCAACATAGGCCCAGCCATGGAGCCAAGGGAAAATGCTTGGAGCACAGAATAAAGCCAAGACTACGATTGTGTTGGTGACACCACCAAGGAGAATCCATGGTTTATATTTGCCGGATTTGAAATGGCATTTTTCAATCAAAACACCCATGAACGGATCGTTCAAAGCATCGAATATACGATAGCCGATGACAAGAGCAGAAATAACGCCATACATCGCGATGAACATCGCGGCCTGATCTGCTACAGGGATTCCTTTGGTCAAGATACCTGAATACTGAATAAATGTAATCAGGAACATTGAGACCAAGGTGTAGCAAGCATCTCTAAATGGAGCAATGCCTGAATAGAACGCTTTGGTCCTCTTTGGTACGATACTACCTTCGTATGTGTCGTGTAGTGCCATAATCAACCTCCTATTAATGATTAATAGTTAATATAGATACGTGCTTCAAATGGCTTCAGCACGTCATCATCCTTTTCTTGGTAGTTGGACATAACCAACTTATGTTGTTTAAGCTCGTTTAAGATTTTACATTTCTTTTTATCCTTTGAGAAGGAGCATACAACGACAACTTCTTTTTCTCCTAGTCTTCTTGCGTATGCATAAATGCTATTATCCCTAGGCAGTAAATCGAAATATTCTCCATCCCTAATGACTTCGTTCCCTTTACGGAATTCAATAAGGGATTTGAAGTAATTGTAGATAGATCCCTGGTCAATCTGGGCTGCTTTTGCGTTTATGAAAGCCTTATTCTTATTGACCTTAAGCCATGGTTTAACATCTGAAAAGCCCGCAAATCTTGTGTCATCCCACTGCATTGGAGTCCTTGGATTGTCTCTATTGCATGACATCAAAGTCTTTTTTAGGAACGGCCTAAGAATTGGTACATCCTGTCCTAACTGGTATATGTTATGGGCTTCTACATCCACTACATCATCAATGGATTCGAAGTCCCCATTGGTCATGCCGATTTCCTGGCCCTGATATATAAATGGAGTTCCCTGAAGCAAGAAATACATTGATGCAAGCATCTTAGCGGAGATAACTCTATATTCCTTATCATCGGTTCCAAACCTGCCAACGGACCTTCTTTGGTCATGGTTCTCAATGAACAAGGAATTCCAACCTTTGCCTCTTAATCCTTTTTGCCAATGCGCAAAAACCTTTTTAAGGTTCTTGAGTTTAAACTTTCTATATAGCCATTTGACACCCATATAGTTATCGGTGTCTGTATGATCGAAATTGAAGACCATATCAAGCTCTTCTCTTTCAGGACTGACCAAATCAATTGCCTCGTCTAGGCTAGACAAGACTGTCTCTCCAACCGTCATGCAATCGTAATTAGCGTATACGTCTGTGTAGAGTTCGTGGAGATATTCATGCAATCTAGGACCATTTACGTATGCGTCTTTACCAACTAGTGCGATGCCTGGCATTCTATTCTTGAAGTCTTGTTTCTTAGAAATTAGGGTAATGACATCACATCTAAAGCCATCCACTCCCATATCTAACCAGTAGCGGAGTATGTCTTTTACCTCTTCTCTAACCTTAGGGTTTTCCCAGTTAAGGTCAGGTTGGCCTTTTGCGAAAAGATGAAGATACCATTCGTCTGTATCTCCTATTCTCTCCCAGGTTGAACCGCCGAAAAAGCCGGACCAATTGTTTGGAGGTTTCTTTCCGTTTTTGCCTTTTCCTTTTCTTATTATGTAATAGTCACGATATGGAGAATTCTTATCGCTGATAGCGGACTTAAACCATTCATGTTCTGAAGATGTATGGTTAACAACAAGGTCCATGATTAAACGAATGCCCCTTTTGTGCATCTCATCAAGCATAGTCTTGAAGTCTTCTAACGTGCCAAATGGTTTATAGATCTCACGATAATTGGCGATGTCATACCCATTGTCTTCTTGAGGCGAATCGTAGATTGGGGAAAGCCAAACGCAGTTAACGCCTAAGTCTTTTAAATAATCGAGTTTGCTGATGATGCCAGGTATGTCGCCCATCCCATCGTGATTGGAATCGCAAAAGGAACGAGGATAAATCTGATAGATGACGGCATCCTTATACCAGTTAGTGTGTTTCATTTCGGAATTATTATAAACCAATATTAGTTTTCCTTATATATCTATATTGTATATAGACAAGCTATTTGCACAAAAGTAAATGATATGTGCTATAATACAATGTAATGGGAACAAGCATTTGGACAGAACTATTTAATTTTCTTGTAACAAATTTCTTCACATTTACGTTAGGAATTGGAATTTTGGTTATCCCTACGACAAAATTCGCCAAGAAAGATCACGAGGACATCGTCGTTAAAATAACGGTTGCCCTTGTTATGCTTATCGCCGTCCTTGATAGACAAGATCAATATTACGAGACTGCCTATAACGTTCCAGTATTTGGAAGAACCGTTGTCTCTGTCATCAACTACATACTTAGACCAGGAGCAATCATGCTTCTTGGTTTAGCAATCGCCCCAAGCTTTATGAAGAAAGTTTGGATCTACGTTCCACTTGCAATTGTTATTGCAATTCACACAACTTCATTCTATAGCGACATCTGCGTCTCCTTCAACGAACAGAACGGATTCGTCAGAGGACCTCTTGGATTAACATCTGCAATAATCACGATGGCATATCTTGCAATCGATATCGCGATTATCTTGTGGGAACATAGAGGAAAGGCATACGAAGAGATGATTCCTCTATTCTTTGTTGCCGCAATCGGCACCATCGCTGGCGTCTTAGAATTAGTCGGTGTCAGAAATCTTCTTAACGGCGGCATCGTAATCGGTTGCCTCTTCTATCACATCTTCATTTTTAGAATGAGAACCAAAGCGGATTTATTAACTGATTTATACAACCGTCAGCAGTTGTATTCTGACATCGTTAAGAACAGAAAGAACATCAAGACCATTATTTCCATCGATATGAATGGATTAAAGAAACTTAACGACACAAAGGGGCATGCAGCAGGAGATAAAGCTTTAATGACAATTGGCAAAGTCTTAAAGAAAAACATCTCGTATAAAGAACGCGCATACCGAATCGGTGGAGATGAATTCATCGTCCTCTCAAAGAGCAATGAACCAGCTTATATCAGTCAATGGATCAACAAAGTTGAAGGCGACTTATTTGACGGGGGAATTGCTTGTTCATTCGGTTATGTCACTGTGTCTGAATACGATGACATCGAGAATGCAATTCAGAATGCGGACGAGATGATGTATCGAGATAAACAAGAATATTACTCGATGCAGAAAAACGAAAAGATCTAATCCTTGGTCAAACCAGGGATTTTTCTTAAGCAAAAGAAAAGCGAAGGTTTCTATTCCTCCGCTTTCAAAGTTTTCTAGCGCTGTGTTGACTGTCTTTCAACAAGTTTTGCGTCGAATTTGTAGGATTTTTCTTCGAGTTCACGTCTAATTAAGTCAATGAGCATGTACATTGAGCGTCTTCCGACTTCCTGCCAATCAAGGACCATAGATGTGATTGTTGGTCTAACAATATATCCGTACTTTGTTCCGATAAGTGAGACGACCTGAATGTCTTCTGGGACTCTTAATCCAGAGTCTGTTGCAGCGTTGACGATTGCCGCTGCTGTTGAGTCACGATATGCGATGAAGTATCCCTTCTTGTGGTTCTCGAAATATTTTGTGAAATCGGTATATGTTCTTGAATAGGAATCATCGACGTTCATTATCTTATATTCCTTCTCGATTTCCTGATGTGAGGCAATGAAGCGTCTTTCCGCGTGAGTGAGCAATCTTCCTGCGTTATGAACGTGGATGAATGTCATTGGGTTTTCTTCTGGTCTTGAATAATAATCTTTGATTAATTTATCAAGGACAGCTCCATAGGAGAAATTGATGCAGCCAACTCTATCACCGACAATCTTTTTGTTAACAACGATTGTTGGACATGAATATGAATTGATCTTCTCGACATCCTCTTCGTCTAGCTCATCATCAAAAATGATGGCTCCATCAACGTGAGACACGATGACCTTTTCAATCATTGCAAGAGCATCTTCTCTTGAACGTCCTGTTGTAAAGAGGGTAAGGACGAATCCTTTTTCTTTAGCGACTTCTGAAATGCCATTAAGCATATTTGCGATATAGACATAATTAGCGCTTGGAATGACCACGCCAATGTTTGTTGTTCTATTTGTTGCGAGAGCCTGAGCTAAGCCTGATGGTTTATAGCCTAAGCGTTTAATAGTTTCTTCAACCTTTGTTCTTGTTGCCTCGGTTACGTTGCCCTGCTTATTGATGACACGGGAAACTGTAGCAAGAGAAACTCCTGCAGCCTGAGCAACCTGATAAATAGTTACACGATCTTTTAAGTTATCCATTACGTACTCCTTGAAACCTTTTACATATTACTTGAAAATTTTTTCAGTTCATAGAAAATAATTTCAATATTTACATAGTTTTCATAAATTGTTTCTTTTTTTACGCAAATAACAAAAAGACGGCACGTGGCCGTCTCATTATTGCTATATAAAATTATGGTCTGAAGAACTTGATGACAGCGTTTGCGATGTCAGCTTTCTTGTTATCGAGGAATTCGATGTTCTGAATTTCCTGACCCTTATTGGTGATAACGATGTTTGTTGTAACTGTCTTCTTAGCACGCATGATTCCCTGGATAAGGATGATGATGCCGCAGAGGATGATGAATCCGCCGATTGCAACGCATAATTCAAACCAGATTGGTTCAAATCTGCGAAGAGGTCCCCTACAAAGCATATCTGGGATGAATGAGGCGGCAATTCCAACAAGTCCAACTAAGAGCCAGAAGATACCAAAGATGACCTTGGCGACCTTCTTTTCCCTATGCACGGTGACATCTGCATGTGTTGATGCCATCGGAAGGATGATTGTCTCTGTCTTGGAAACTGTATCACCGTCTCCTGCAGGTGGATTGTTCGTGATGATTGTGAGCTTATCGCCATCACACTTGTAGGTATATTCGGTGTTGACGTTCTTTTCGCTGACTGAGAAATTAACTGATCTCATAGTTATGACCTCGTTTCTTTATTTATAAAATAAACCAAAATTAAATAACAAACTACCAAAATGTTTATTTTTGCTCTTTTTGTTGTTCTTCGACTAAATTATTGTATCCCTTAGCGGTTGGTAAATTCCACTGGAAGACAACTGCAAGTATTCTTAAACCAACAATAACGGCAAGCGCAACAAGAATAAATAAGATATCTAAGTTAGCGCTTGATGCGTTTAGAACATAGATTACGTAGATCAATGTTCCTAGGATGCAAGGGGTCATGTAGAACCTCTTTTTGAAGACCATTGGAATCTCACCGATAAATACATCACGGAACATACCGCCACCCACGCCGGTAATGACACCAGTGATCGTTAGATAGACGGCCTTAGACACTATGTTCCAATCAGCAGGCATAGCAACAACTGCTGTTCTTACTCCCGAGATGCAGAAGACACCAATGCCAATTGCATCAAGGAGGAATATCCAGAAGTCATGCCTGTGACGTTCGACAAATCTAGCAGTTTTGCTGGAATAAGCTAGGACAAACCAGAATATATCAATAATAATAGCAACGGCTGCCATCAAAAGATATTCGGGATCCCAGAAGATATGAGGCACGCCTTTTTGGATGAAAAGGTCTCTCATGAGTCCTCCACCGAACACGGCGATAAGGGTGAGGATGGTAACTCCTAAAATATCCGCTTTCTTTCTGATTGCGGTGATTGCCCCGGAAGTTGCAAAGGAAATACAAGCGAGGATTTCGATTACGAATAGGGCGATATCGATAGGCGAAGAAAATGTAGGCATATTAGTAAATTGGGTATGGTACCTTTGTTAATCTTGTTGATGGGATGTCTCCTCTACCCTCTTTAGCCTGATGATGGCCATCGAGCATGACTAAGTCGCCAGTATATCCGACTGTGTCATTTTTAATGAGGGAGGTTCCAACTCCGTACATATCGACTGGGACTCCGGCTTTGTTCCATTCATCAATCTTTGAAGCCGTAAAGCCGCTTGAGACGGTGATCTTGACCCAATCAAGGCCTTCTTTGATCAATTCTTCTTTGAGTCCAAAGATGAGTTCTTTGCAAACACCATGAGGATCGAATGAAGAGGTATCCTTATCATCGAAATAATGGTCGATGAGGGCTTTTGATGTATCAACTCTAACGCCCCTTAATGTCTTGCCCATTGCTTTAGCAACTTT
>JAKSVD010000035.1 GCA_024408305.1 Bacilli bacterium
CTGCTGGAGGATATTCTCTTCCAACTGCTGGTACTCTTCTTCCAAAAGTTCAGGTTGATATCGTAGTTGGAGAGATTGCACCATCTAAAGTTGTTGAAGCTGCTAGAAGGGTTCTCTACACAGGACATGTTGGAGACGGAAAGATCTTTATCTATAACGTCTTAGATGTCGTTAAAGTTAGAACTGGAGAGTCTGGCGTTGCAGCCTTAGTTGGCGATAACTCTTAATTAAAATAAGGTACTTTAGTCTCAAACAAAAAAGAGGCTAGAGTACTTTTCTTGTTTTAGAAAGTTCAGGTAAGTTTTATGAGTGATGTTTTTGATACATTACATGAAGAATGTGGCGTTTTTGGGGTGTTTAACATCGAAAAAGCCTCAGAACTGACATATTTTGGCCTTCATTCATTGCAACATAGAGGTCAAGAAGGTTGCGGTATGGTCGTTGGTAATAACGGTCAACTCACTCTTAGAAAAGGCGAAGGATTAATCACCGAAGTCTTCAAAAGATCAACATCCCTAACTGAAGGAAACATCGCAATCGGTCACGTTAGATATTCAACCGCTGGAGGCGGAGGTCTTGCAAATGTCCAGCCATTCTTATTCCACCATAAGAAAGGTGATTTCGCTTTAGCTCATAATGGCAATATTGTTAATTCCGCTAAGGTCAAAGAATTCTTAGAGGATAGGGGTAGCATCTTCCAGTCAACATCTGACTCGGAGATCCTTGCTCACTTATTAATTTCCAATCATGATGTGGATAGACTTAAATCGATATCAGAATCATTAAAGATGCTTGAAGGTGGATTCTCCTTCTTGATTCTAACTAAAGATGCCTTATATGCGTGTCGTGATATGAATGGCTTAAGACCATTATCTTTAGCTAAATATAAAGATGGATATGTTGTGGCTTCAGAAACCTGCGCAATAGATGCAGTTGGAGCTGAATTTGTGAGGGATATTGAACCTGGAGAAATCGTTGCAATCTCTAAAGATGGCATCAAATCCGTTAAATATACAGATAACTGCAAACACAATATGTGCGCTATGGAATATATCTATTTCGCCCGTCCTGACTCCGATATCGAAGGTACTAATTGCCATTATTTCCGCAAACAAAGTGGAATTGCTCTAGCTAGAACTAAGCCAGTTGATGCTGATATAGTGATTGGTGTTCCTGATTCGAGCTTATCCGCTGCAATCGGATATGCAGAAGAATCCCATATCCCATTTGAGACAGGATTATTAAAGAATAAGTATATCGGTAGAACATTCATCCAGCCTTCTCAGGAATTAAGAGAAAAAGCGGTTAAGATGAAACTATCGGTTATTAAATCTATAGTAAAAGGCAAGAGAGTTATCTTAATTGATGACTCAATCGTTAGAGGCACAACCTCCAGGAAGATTGTCTCATCTCTCAAAGAGGCAGGCGCAATAGAGGTTCATGTTAGAATCGCATCCCCAGAAATCTCGCATCCATGCTTCTATGGCGTTGATATCTCATCTTACGATGAATTGATCAGCGCGAATAACACTGTTGAAGAGGTTAAAGAAAAGATTGGAGCGGATTCGCTTGCCTTCCTCCCGGTTGAAGAACTGTACAAGATATCCAATCGCTGCGGATTATGTACAGCGTGTTTCGAGGGTAAATATCCAACAGAGATTTACTCAGAAATAAGACATAAAAAGATATAGGGTGAGTAAGTAATCGCCCTTTTCTTTTTCCTGCCCTTGAAAGCGTTTTTTGTAGACCAATCAATAAAAAATATTGAAGTGCATTTCCGTTTATGCAATATTTTTTGGCGGAAAAGAGGAAACCAAACATGAATAACCCATATGTTTTAAGAGTTTTCGAAGATTTTAAGAAGATCAATGCTGGTAAGCCAGAATATATTCAGGCATGCCAGGAAATCCTTGAATCTTTAGAACTCGCAGTCGAAAAAAACCCAGCAATCGAAAAGAATCGCTTACTTGAAAGATTCTTAGAACCAGAAAGATTCATCCACTTCAGAGTAGCATGGCTCGATGATGCTGGAAACATCCAGATCAACCGTGGTTACAGAGTCCAGTACAACTCTGCAATCGGCCCATACAAAGGCGGCATCAGATTCCATCCATCAGTCAACGAATCAATCATCAAATTCTTAGGACTTGAACAGGTCTTAAAGAATTCCTTAACAACCCTTCCTATGGGCGGTGGTAAAGGTGGCTCAGACTTCCATCCAAAAGGCAAGTCAGATAATGAAATCATGAAGTTCTGCCAGGCATTCATGACAGAGCTCTATAGACACATCGGCCCTAACACAGATGTCCCAGCAGGCGATATCGGTGTCGGCGGTAGAGAAGTCGGATATATGTTCGGCCAGTATAAGAGAATCAGAGATAGCTATGATTCAGTCTTAACAGGTAAGGGCCTCTCATTCGGTGGCTCACTTGCAAGAACCGAAGCAACAGGCTATGGCTGCTGCTATTTCGCAAACAAGGCTCTTGAAGTCTTAAAGAACGAATCATTCGCAGGCAAGACAGTTGTTATCTCAGGTTCAGGAAACGTCGCCACCTATGCAGTTGAAAAGACAATCCAGTTAGGTGGTAAGCCAGTTACAGTTTCAGACTCAAACGGCTGGATCTATGACCCTAACGGAATCAATCTTGAAGTCCTTAAGGACATCAAGGAAGTCAAGCGCGGAAGAATCAAGGAATATGCAGAGCGTGTTCCTGGATCAGTCTACACAGAATCAAAACCAGGCAATCCAACAATCTGGACAATCAAGTGTGACATCGCTCTCCCATGCGCAACACAGAACGAACTTAATCTTGATGATGCAAAGTGCTTAGTTGCTAACGGCGTTACAATCGTTGCAGAAGGCGCTAACATGCCATCAACCCTCGATGCAGCTCATTACTTCATCGATAATGGAGTTATCTATGGCCCAGGTAAGGCGGCTAATGCAGGTGGCGTTGCAACTTCAGGCTTAGAAATGTCACAGAACGCAATCCGTCTCTCATGGACATTCGAAGAAGTTGATGCAAGATTAAAAGGCATCATGGAATCCATCTTCATGAACATCTATAACACCTCAAAGAAGTATGGAATCAAGGAGAATGACCTCTTAACAGGCGCTAACATCGCAGGCTTCGACAAGGTTGCTGATGCAATGCTTAAGCAGGGATTATTCTAAACTAAAAGACAAACTTAATTGGATCCAGGCAACTGGGTCCTTTTTTATTGCAAAACCAACAAGAATAACGTATAAAATATGTATGTTATACGGAGGACGCATATGAATCCTACAAATTATACAATTAGAATTGACAAGCAATTAAAAGCCGATGCAACGAATCTTTTTGACGACCTTGGCATTGGCCTTGCGGGAGCAATCACAATGTTTTTAAAGCAAGCTGTTAGAGAACAACGAATCCCTTTTGAGGTTTTCAGAGAACCAACTGAATCAACCTTAAAGGCTATTAAAGAGTCCGAGGAGATTGTCGAAAATCCAAGCAATCATAAGCATTATGCTAATGCACAGGAAATGATCGACGACATTCTTAAGTGAAATATGAACTTGTTCTTACTAACACATATAAAGATGATTTAAAGAAATGTGCTAAAAGAGGCAAAGATATACGTAAACTGACCGATGTTGTTGATAAACTATTATTAGGAGAAAAACTTGATAAGAAGTATAAAGATCATAAATTGGCCGGAAATTTACGCGATTATCGTGAATGCCACATTGAACCGGATTGGTCACTAATACATAAAATTGTTGATTCGCAAACGATTTTGGTTTTGCTTCATACTGGCAAACATAGCGAACTGTTTAAATAAATAGGAAATACTCCGTAAACATGAAGGAAGACGCATGGGGAAGGGCGTCTTTTCTTTTTATAGTCAATATTGACTAACAATATGAATAATTTGAAAATATAGCCATGAAATTAAAACAGCAATTTATTACAAGAATGGTCGGAGATACCCAAATGATGGTTGATAGTTCCGCCAACAAAGATAAATTCAATGGCATCGTTAAATCTAACGCTACAGCCTCATTTATCATTGATCTTTTAAAGGAAGAAAAAAGTGAACAAGATTTAGTCGAGGCTTTACTAAACGCCTACGAAGTTGATGCTGATACAGCCTTAAAAGCGGTCAGATACGTCATTGAAAAACTCAATTCTATAAACGCATTAGAATAACATGTTTACTGGTAGTTATAAGTTCGCAGAACACATCTTTACAATTAATACAAACTACCAGTATTTTCATACACGCTCAACCGATTATAAAACAACAGAAAATTCAGAGTTTGAAATAACAATTACCCAAGAAGATTTAGCTCTAGAAAAAGAGAAAGATGAAAATAATCTTCCAGAGCAATATGTCGAGTTCACCGCGGTTTATCGCAAGATGCTTGATGTACTCATGAATCATGGTTGCATTCTTTTCCATGGCGCAGTAATTTCAGTAGATGGCCAAGGCTATTTGTTTACCGCCCCAAGCGGCACTGGAAAAACAACGCACATGAGACTTTGGCTCAAGTTATTTGGAAACCGCGCAAAAGTCGTTAATGGAGATAAACCAATCTTGATTTGCAGGGAAGATGGCGTTTTTGCATACGGTACACCTTGGAATGGCAAGGAACAATACGGCGAAAATTCCTCTGTAAAACTCAAAGCAATGATTGTGTTGTCTCGTGATAAAGAGAATCATATCGAGACTATTTCTAGAGACAACGCATTCCCGTTCTTATTTAAACAGACGCATAAAACATCAGGTTCAAATGTTGCGTATGTCATGGCCAAATTAGATGAGATTTCTTCTAAAGTTGAACTCTATAGTTTAGGTTGCAACATGGATCCTGAAGCTGCAATTGTTGCATACAAGGGAATGAACAAGTCACTTAAGTTTGAAGACATCCTTTTGTTTGATGGAAGTTTACTCTATACGGCAGTTGGAACATCGATGCTTCCACTAATAAAAGAGCATCATGATTTGATAACAATTGTAAAGAAAGAAAATAGATTAAAAAAACGTGATGTCGCTCTCTTCAAAAGAGATGATGGAAAATATGTTTTGCACCGTGTAATGAAGGTCTGCAAAGATGGAACATACATCATGTGTGGCGACCATCAATGGATTAAAGAAAGAGGCGTTCGCGAGGACCAGGTTCTTGGTTATCTTACTCAAGTGGACCAGGGGGATCGCGTCATCACCGTAAACGATAAGAAGTACAAGAGGTACGTCCGCTTGTGGTGTAATTTCTTTTACATCAGGGCTGCAATTCTATGGCTAAAGGCGCTTCCTCGTAGAATTAAGAACAAATTGAGCCGCAAAAGACAACATCGTTAAATTTATTTATTAAATATAACGATTATTCTATAATCTTCCTTGTAAGGAGGATTTTTTAATGAAAAATAAGATCCTTTTAGTTTTTTCGGCCTTATTGCTTGTTGCTTGTGGCAAGAGCAATTCGTCAAGGCCAGCAGATAATCGAAACCCAATTCCAGCTATCAGTTCATCTGCAGTAGCAGAATCAAGCTCAAGTTCAGACGCTCCTGCCTCAAGTTCAGAAGCTAATTCTTCATCTTCTAAATCAAGTGAAGAAAAATCAGATTCCTCTGTTTCGAGCAAGAAGGAATCATCGAGTTCGAAAGATGAAGCTTCATCAAACTCAAAAGGTGAGACCTCTTCAAGTTCAAAAGAAGGATCCACAACTGTGCCTTCAAGTTCAGGTTCAACATCCTCAAGCAAACCAAAAGGAGAGGACGTTACTCTTCCATTTATTTAAACCATGGACGCAAAAGCGAAGTTCAAATTATTACTAAAAGAGAATAAAGGAACAGTCATTGCTCTCACTCTTTTATCATCCATCGCAGTGGTTTTTGGAGTGGCTTTTGCTTATGCTTCAAAACTTGTCATTGAAAAACTTGGAGATGACCAGTTTTACCTCTTCGCGATCATGCTTGGTCTGATTGCGATTTTTGAGGTTATTATTAAGCTAATTAATCGCATGTACAAGGGTAGAAAACTTGTATCTCTAGAGAATGATTTGCGCAAGAAAACCTTCCTTTCGTATCTAGATTCAAGTTACCTGGATTTAGACAAGAATAAGGCAGGGGATAACCTCAACCGAATTCTTAACGACGCTTCAACAGTATCGGGCGGCGTTTTAACTTTAATTCCAGAGGGTGTGGCTATTATCTTAAGAATCGTTTTATCGGTTGCATTACTCTTCGTTATCGATTGGGTTTACGGCGTTGCAATTCTAATTTTTGGCATCGTCATGTTCTTGATAAATATTATATTAAGAAGACCTGTTAAGCGCCTGTACAAGAGCGTACAGAAGGATAGAGGAGAGATTGTTTCCCTCTATAAAAATGGTTTAACAAATTCATTCTTATGGAAGCTATTTGCGAGCGAAGAAACCTTTGGCAACAAAGCCGATGAAGTAGGAACCTCATATGCTAGTTCAAGAGTAAAACACCAAGACTATGCAGCAATTACCGCTTTAGTTATGTCGCTTGTTTTAAAGATAGCTTTTGCCTTTGCAATCGTCTTTGCGGCATACAAAATCGGTAGTGGTTCTTCTATCGGTTCTTTTGTTCTATTAGTCGAAGTGGTTCTTACATTAGAGTCACCATTAAGTAATGTTGGAGAGATCGCTCCAGCATACTATCATGCACTTGGATCATTAGAGAGAATCCAGGAAATCTCCTCAAATATCCATCAAAATCAGCATAAAGAGCCTGAATTTGCTGGAATTATCTCTGTAAAAGGCGCTTCTTTTGGGTATTCAAGCAAAATGATCATCAATAATGTCAACGCTGAAATCTCTCCAAAAGATTTTGTTTTGATTAAAGGTCCATCCGGTTCTGGCAAGTCAACATTCCTTAAATGTTTAGCAGGAGCCTATCCCCTAAACGAAGGTTCTATAACCATAAACGGTGAGGCAATCTCCAACCATCAAGGTTTATTCGCATATGTCCCACAAGGTAATTATTTATTGCCAATGAGCATCAGGGATAACTTAACAATTTTCGCTGATAAAAATATTGGAGACGAAGAGATTTATCTAGCTTTAGAAAGAGTCTCTCTATTGGATAAAATTAATTCTTTAGAAAACGGATTAGATACCACTCTTAAGGATAATGGAGCAGGCTTATCAGAAGGCGAAGGACAGCGTTTATCTATTGCTAGAGCTTTATTATCAAATAGACCAATTCTCCTTCTAGATGAATGTACATCGGCTCTTGATGAAGATACAGAAAAATTTGTCTTAAATAGCCTTAAAGCGCTTGATAAGACGATCGTTTTGATCTCCCATAAAAAAGAGGGAGAAAACCATGCGGACAAGGTTTTGACAATCAATGGAAATGCTTAATATTTTAGGAAAAATCTATGGCGCTGAGCTCCGTAATGAACTAATTGACGAGTCTCTTTTTGGTGATGGTTTTAATCTAAAAGAAGCAGTTAAGATTTCTAAGTCTCATTCCCTTGGAGCATTGCTTGCTATTGCTTTAGAAAAAACCCAATATTTCACAACCTTATCAAGCGATATTCAGAAGGCTATTTCTACTCTAAAATTATCGTCAATGAAAAAGTCGATTTGCTTTGATTCAGAATCATCTGCTTTATACGATGAATTCAATAAACAAGGCATCGATTTCATGCCGCTAAAAGGCATCATCATCAAAGAACTCTATCCTGAAATCGGCATGAGAGAATTCGCTGATCATGACATCTTAATCAGAAGAAAAGATGCCAAAGCCGTTAAACATATCTTTGCTTCTAGAAACTACAAGATCGAATCCTATGGTAAATCTCATCATGACGTTTATGAGAAACTGCCTTTCTATAATTACGAAATACACCGTTGTTTATTCGATGATGGAGGGGTTGTGTCCTCTAAATATTTCAAAAACGTATGGGATAAAGCCGCCAACATCGGCAACCATAGATATGAATTAAACGAAAACGATTGCTACATCTATATATTAGCCCATGCTTTCAAGCATCTTGAAAACTCGGGTAATGGACTTCGCTATTTATTAGATATTTATGTGATCGAAAGAGCTTGGAAAGATAAACTCGACCATGACTATATAAGAAAAGAAATGGCAACTATCGACATGCTTGAATTCTATGAGACGTCTTTAATTCTTGCTAAAAAGTTCTTAAACGAGGATAACGAATCCTTAAGCGACGAAGAAAATGTCATGTTGAATAAGATATTCTTATCTGGGACATATGGCACAATCGAGCATAGAGTAGAGAATCAACTCAAAAAGAAATCAAAATTCAGATATTTCTTATCTCGTGCATTTATGCCATGGTCATCCCTCAAGATGTTTTATCCATTTATCGCATATACCTTTATCTTCATTCCATTCTTCTGGGCCTGGAGATTGATATATTCACTGATATTTAAGTTCTCGAGAGTCAAAGCAGAAATTGACGCAATAAAGAAAAATTAAGAGCGACTAAGTCGCTTTTTGTTTCGTTTTTACCGTTAAAATGACGCATAAAGTTAAAAATGCTTTGAAATATCCAATATACATTTATAATGTATGCGGAAATGAGGTTTTTACATGGCAAATGAAACTGAAATCATAAGAGACAATCCTCAAGAAGAAGGATTATCTCTCAAAGACATCTTTTATGTTGTCAAAAAGCACATTATTGCTATCGGTGCATCTGTTGTCGTTTTAACTGCTGCAGGTTTAGGTGGCGCTATCGTTAAGGATAAGATCAGCCCAACCTTCACATCAAACGCTACCATGATGGTCTCCGTTAACAATGATTCTTATTGGGGAACCAATATGGCCGGCTCAACAGCATATAGCTTATCAAACTATATCACTGATACATTCTGTGACTTCATCAAAGACGATATCGTCTTAGAGAAAGTTGTTAATGAAGTTACAACAGAAACTTACAAGCCATCCATCAAAGGCATCAGAAACAATTTATCAGTATCTGGAGAGAACTTAGTCTTAAGACTTAGCTTCAATTCTTCATCAATTGAGAATTCAGTCAGCACCTTGAAGGCTGTTACAAAGTACACAGTTGAAGTTGCTAACAGCACTCATGATGATGGAACAGGCACTCAGGAAGCAGAATATCCATTCCTCTTCAAAGCCATCCAGACAATGACAGATGCCAAAGAATCCAATGTTACAAAAGCATCAAGCAAGATGAAATTCACAGTCATCGGCTTCGCAGCAGGCGCAGTCATCGCATTTGCTTATGTCTTCTTAAGAGAAATGTTCAACAACTCATTCGTTTCAAATGCAGATGTTGAAAGAACATTAGGCTTACCAATCCTTGCAAGTGTCCCTGCATATGAATTCAAGGATGAAAACGAAAAGAAGGAGGCTAAATAACAATGAAATTGTTCAGAGTTAAAAAGAATAAGAAGTCCGCTTCAAAATACGTTAATCCTTTATACCGTATTATCTCACTTGAAGAGCCAAATTCAGTCGTCGCTGAATCATACAGAAGAGCTAAAGTCTCTCTTGAATACGCATCAGTTGACCACAAGATCCAGGTTCTCATGGCATCATCTGCAGTCTCTGGAGAAGGTAAGACCACAAACCTCTTAAACCTTGCAGCAGTCATTGCAGAAGATAAGAAGAAAGTCTTAGTCCTCGACCTTGACTTAAGAAAACCAAAAACCCATAGAGCAGCCCGCTCTGAGAATAAGGAAGGCGTAACCGATGTCCTCGCAGGAAAGTGCGAACTCGAAGCAGCTATCAAGCACAGCGAAAACCTTCCATTTGACATTCTCAACAGAGGCTCAAAGGTTCCAAATCCAAACTCACTCTTAGGTTCAAAAGAACTTGCTGACTTAATCGAAAAATTAAGAGGCATGTACGATATGATCCTCGTTGACTGCCCACCAGTCTTAGCAGTCTCTGACTGCATGGTCGTTGCACCTCTTACAGACGCATGCGTCTATATTGTTTCACAGAATGCATCCGATAAGAACGCATCAATTGAAGCGGTCAAGACATTAAAAGACAATAACGTTAACGTTATCGGTTGCTTATTCGTCGGTATCGATTCAAAGAAATACGGCAAATACGGCAGCTACAACCATTATTACTACTCTGGTTACTACAACGAACAGAGCAAATAAGCAAAATGAATATCGACATCCATTCCCACATAATTCCGTTTGTCGATGATGGGTCTTCTAAATTAGAAGACTCTTTTGCTATGCTCGAAGAGGAAGTTAGACAGGGAATTACAAAAGTAATATGCACACCTCACTACACTAGAGGCGTTTACGATAAACCAAAAGAAAAGATCGATGAGAATTTCAAGCTTCTCTTAGATTATATAAAGGAAAAGAATCTTCCTCTTGAACTAAGGCTTGGAAGAGAGATTCACTACACGAATAGAGTGGACCTCATCAAGCTTATCGAAAGCGAGTCTATTAGAACTTTAAATAAAACAAACCTAGTTCTTTTAGAATTCTCTTATGACCACGCTCCAGAAGATACGCTCAACGAGATCCTTTATCGTTTCAGTATTCACGGGTATAAGGTTATCCTTGCCCACGTTGAACGTTACAAGTGGTTGAAGATAGATGAACTCAAAATCGCCAAGAAGACCGGCGCTTTAGTCCAGGTGAATGCTAATGCATTAAACGGCAAAGACGGCCTTAAATTGGCTCTATTATCACGAAAAATAGTGAAACTAGGATTAGTGGACTATATCGCAAGTGATGTTCACTCATTTAGAGAGAACACATTAAGAAAAGCTCTAGACAAATATGGCTCTTTAGTCAAAAACGAAGACATCGGAGATTAAGATGATATACACAATCAAAAACGAATATTTATCCCTTAGTTTTAATTCTTTAGGTGGTTCGATGACATCTATTAAAAGATTAGACACCAACGAAGAACTTCAATATCAGAAAGACCCGCGTTCATGGCAGGGGCAGGATGTTGTTATTTTCCCTTTCGTTGCTCGTTTAAAAGGCGGGGTCTACACCGTTGATGGAAAAGAATATTCCATGAAGAATCATGGATTATGCAGATATAACGAATTCACCTTAATCGAAGATAAAGGGAATGAGGCTACAATCCGTTTTGAATCTAGTGAAGACACTCTAAAACAATACCCATATAATTTCGTATTCGACGTTACATATAGTCTTGATGGAAAAATTTTAACTCTAAGTTATAAAGTCAAGAACACTAACGATAAGGTGATGCCATTTGGTATTGGTGGACACCCTGCTTTAAAGGTAAATGCAAAAGATACCTTAGAAGAAACTAAAATCGATGGCTCAAAGATCGTCTTTGATCAGCCAATTGAATTAATCGAGATGGTATTAGATAGCAGTGGTTCCTGGGTAATTGGGGAGAATAGTCTTGGAGTATCCCAAACTATCACATTATCCAAAAATCTCTTCAAAACCTTCCCAACTCTTATTTTAAAAGCGGATAACATCAAAAATTGCATCCTTGAAAAGTGCAATGGTGAACGGGTCAATTACGATTTTGATTGTGCTTATTTAGCCTTCTGGTCACACCCTCAGTTTGGTGATTATGTCTGTGTTGAACCTTGGATGTCGCTTCCTGATTATGAAGACGCTCCAAGTGAGATGATGGAGAAGAAATCCCTTATCCATCTTGAAGCAGGCAAAGACTTCACATTCTCCTACAAAATCACCTTCTAACTATATTTATATAAATAAGATGAGAAAAACTAGATCCGTTCAGATTTTGGGCGGATTTTTATATGTTAGTTTCTAACAAAAAAACGAGGCATAAACCTCGTTTAATTTTGTCTTGAGATTAGAATCTAGCTTTTGTCTTGACTGCGTTATTTATAAGAGCGACGAATTCATCAAGTGAGATTGAAATCTGTGCCTGTGTTCCGAAGATTCTATAGGTGACAGTTCTATTTTCAACTTCCTTATCTCCGATAACAAGGGTATATGGAATCTTTCTAACCTGAGAATTTCTCATACGATAGCCAAGCTTTTCGTTTGAGTTATCAATCTCTACTCTGAATCCATTTGCCTTGAGAATAGAAGCGACTTCTGAGGTGTATGCACCATGGACTTCATCCTTAACTGGGATGATGTTGACCTGAGTTGGGGCTAACCAAGTTGGGAATGCGCCACCATAGTTTTCAGTGATGATGCCGATGAATCTTTCAACTGAACCGAAGACAACGCGGTGGATCATAACTGGTTCAACCTTGCTTCCGTCCTGATCGATGTATGTGCAGCCGAATCTGCCTGGAAGCTGGAAGTCTAACTGGATTGTTCCACACTGCCAAGTTCTACCCATTGAATCCTTGAGCTTGAAGTCAAGCTTTGGTCCGTAGAATGCGCCGTCTCCAGGGTTGATCTGGTATTCGTGTCCTGATGCTTTGCATGCTTCAGCTAACGCTGCCTCTGCTGCATCCCAGACTTCGTCTGCGCCGATTCTTGATTCTGGACGTGTTGATAAGACGATCTTGTATGAGAGTCCGAAGACATCATAGACCTCATCCATCAATGCCATGATGTTCTTAACTTCTGATTCAATCTGGTCAGGTCTAATTAAGATATGAGCATCGTCCTGTGTGAATGCTCTGACACGGAACAAGCCGTTTAATGCGCCTGAAGCCTCGTGTCTATGGACGTGGCCTAATTCTGCATATCTACATGGAAGATCCTTGTAGGAGTGGATATCGTTCTTGTAAACAAGAATTGCGCCAGGGCAGTTCATTGGTTTGATTGCGAAATCCTTCTCATCAACCTTTGTTGTGTACATTTCTTCCTTATAGTGATCCCAGTGACCTGAAGTTTCCCAGAGTTCACGTGAAAGCAT
>JAKSVD010000036.1 GCA_024408305.1 Bacilli bacterium
CAGTTCTCTCGTTCCTTCTCTATGGATTGTTGCAAAAATCGATGCTCTAGTTGTAAATCCCGATTTCAATTCATCCACAAACAGGGAATATGCTTTCTTGGCATAGCCATTGCTTTGGAATTTTCTTTCTTCTTTGAATGCATATTTTTCGAGCCATTCCATCAGTTCAACATCCATACCCGTACCTCTATATTGATACTGGGATGCATGGACATGAAGATCAGAAAAACCAGGAATAATAAGCTTTCCTGAATAATCTAATACAGGATAATCTTTGTATTTTGCGGGAATTTTCTTGTAAATTCCTAATGAAATGCGGCCATCGCTAACTAAATATGAAGCCTTATGGAAGTTCAAACTTCTGTCTTTGTTTGAATAGACGATATCGCCTTTGAGAATAAATGGATTGTTCATACTTTAAGTGTATCACAAAAGAAAAAGAAAAACCTGCCTAAGCAGGTCATTCTTTATAAGAGTTTCTTTAACGCCTCGTAAGATTCAACGCTCAAGTCGTGTTCGATCTTGCAAGCGTCTTCTTTAGCAATGCCCTCAGGAACACCCAGTTTTACAAAAAGACTTGTGAGAGTTGTGTGTCTCTCAAGCATTCCCTTAGCAACCTCCAGGCCGGACTCAGTTAAGTGGATATGGTCGGAATCATCAAAGATGATGTAGCCGTTTTCCCTTAGCTTCTTCATGGCAACAGAAACGGATGGCTTGGAAAAACCCAGGGCGTTTGCAACGTCGATAGAACGGCAATAGCCTTTTTCTTCCTGAATCATGAGGATTCTTTCTAAATAGTCTTGGCTTGATTCGTATAAGTTCATGGTGTGTCCTCGGTCTTATTACAATAACTGATAAATCTTATAACTGCAAAACAATTAATAAACTGAAGATCAATCCGATTCGTCTATCGGCGACTAAGATTTCTTTTCTAGCTTTTTATAATCCTCCACAACTTTTCTAACTTCTTGCTGCAATTCTTCATACTTTGGCATCCCGGTTGAATACCACGTCGCGTATACATTATTGTCGATGCCTTGCACAGATAATGCCGCAACCGAGACTTCCTCTTCGGTACACAAAACCAAGCCAATTGGAGGATTGTCGAATTCATCATTAACTTCATTTTTGTAGTAATTCACATAGAAATTCATCTTTCCGAAATGTTCAGGTTTAAGTTTTCCCATTTTTAAGTCGATAAGCACATAGGACCTCATCAACTTGTTATAGAAAACCATATCAACGTAATAATGCACTCCATCCACAGTTATTCTTTGTTGAGTTCCGACAAACATAAATCCTCTGCCCATCTCAAGCAAGAATTCCTCAATATGGGCTACTATTGCTTTTTCTAATGTGGACTCCCTCCGTTTTCTTTCTGGGAGATCAAGGAATTCGAGAACCATAGGGCTCTTGATGAAACTATTTGGAGTGTCGTAAGTGACACCTTTTTCTGCAAGTTCCCTTACCTTCCTTAAATCCTCTTCGTCTTTAGACATAACAAGTCTTTTAAACAAAGCGGAATCAATCTGGCGTTGCAGTTCACGCACACTCCAATTTGAGTTGATACACTCGTGCTCATAAAATGATCTAGCTTCTCTATTAGACACTCCCAAAAGAAGGAGATAATGGGACCAGCTCAATTTGCCAGACACTGTTTGGCATTTTGGATAATTAATGTAGAACAGTCTCATCGATTGAAGGTTTGTTCGAGAAAAACCCTTGCCATACTGTCCCGTAAGTTTCTTGGACAATTCCTTGAGCAACGATGCGCCATATTCAGCTCTCGATTGACCTTTTTGCTCTTCCTCAACAATTCTTTTGCCGATATTCCATATGCAGCCAACATTATTATGTTGATTGATCTGGCAGTCGCTTTTTTCGCTTCGTCAATTATTTTTCTGACGTCTGCGAACAATTCATTTGAAATCATTATTTCGTTCATAATTCTTACTCCTTTCGAATGCGATTTCGGTGCTTTCAAAAGAAAAAGCCATCCGTAATGAAAACACCTGGTGCAACTGGCTGCGATTCATGCCCCCAATTGCTGGTGTTTCATCCCCCCTCGGATGGCCACATGCTCAAGAATTATCTTGTGTGGAGCGCGGTGATCCTCTTGTCCATAAGGCCGGAACTAAGTCATCATTTCCTTATGCACTCATACCACTACTGGGCGATACTTTCCACATTGATAGATCCAAACACGCAATCTACCAAGCCATTTAAATGCTTCCCTCTATTTTACGGTTGTTAGGCGACTAGGTTCCCACGTTTTACATCTTCCCGGAGGACACCTAAATGACTGCATATATTATATCACTGGGTGCCAGTTAAAAGTACTGTCTTCCTATTCAATGTAGTTTTTTCTAAAGAAAACATTTATACTTCTCCCGATATGGCACTATTAGAATTAACCGACATCGAATTCAATTACTCCGACAAAGAACTTTATAGAAAAGCCAATATGAAAGTTAATCTCGGAGAGCATTGTTGCTTAGTTGGCATCAACGGCTGTGGAAAGACCACAATTTTATCAATGATTGTTGGAGAGATTACTCCAGATGCAGGCAAAGTGTCATGGACAAATGGAGTTACATATTCTTATTTAGACCAGCAACTTAAAGTGCAGCAAGACATGCCAGTCGAAGATTATCTCTACGGCGTTTATAAGGATCTGTTTGCCAAGGAACGTCAGATGGAACAGCTCTACGAAAAGGCTGCTTATTCCAATGATTTTGAGAAAATACTCGCAAAGGCCCAAAGATTACAAGACGAACTAGAGCAGGCTGACTTCTATTCATTGCAGGAAAAAGTCGGACGCATCAGCGATGGCCTTGGTTTTGATAGGACACATTTAGATATGCCACTACATGAATTATCTGGCGGACAAAGAGAAAAAGCATATATCGCCAAGATGTTGCTCGAGGAAAAAGATGTTCTCATAATGGATGAGCCTACCAACTTCTTAGATCAATCACAGGTCGCGTGGTTAGCTTCATATCTCAATTCATATCCAAACGCTTTCTTGGTTGTCTCCCACGACCAAGAATTCTTGAAGAAGATAGCTAATGTCGTCTTTGTTTTAGAGAATGGCACAATCACAAGATACAAAGGCGATTTCGAGCACTACCTTATTCAGCACGAGATTGATAAAGAACAGTATCAGAAAAACTACGAAGCCCAGCAAAGATACATCAAGAAGGAAGAGGAATTCATTGCTAAACACATCGTTAGAGCAACCTCTGCAAAAGCCGCTAAGTCGCATAGAGCTAGACTTGCTCATTTAGACGTGATGGACGCACCGGCAAAAGACGAAGGAAATATTCGTTTCTCCTTCCCATTTACTCATGATGTTGGCGAAAAGCCTTTAATCGTCGAAGAATTATCAATTGGTTACAAAGGAAAACCACTCCTAGACCCAATCAGTTTTATCTTGCTCAAAGGAGAAAAGATTGCAATTCTTGGTCAAAACGGTGTTGGAAAGACGACATTCCTCAAAACAATACTCGAAATAATCCCATCAATCGACGGCGAATTTAGATGGCTTGATGGAACGGTTATCAACTACTATGGCCAGGATGAGAAAATCGATTTATCTCTTACCCCATTCCAATATATCCACAACATATATCCTGAATTGAATAACACCCAAATCAGAACCGCTTTGGGTAACTGCGGTGTCCGCAAAGACTTAGCTCTTCGTTCAATGAGTGAGTTATCTGGTGGCGAAGTCACAAAGACAAGATTCGCTGCGATGACGCTTAAAAAGGCAAACTTCTTAGTCTTAGATGAACCTACAAACCACTTAGACCAGAAAGCCAAGGATGCATTGTTCGATGCAATTGAAAGATTCCCTGGAGCCGTCATCATCGTATCTCACGAAAAAGATTTCTATGACGGATTGGTTGATTACGAACTCAATTTCTAAAAACGCCCTAATTTGACACATAATAAGTATGGTTTTATACTTATTTGCTGGAGATAACTTCAGCATTGAGGTAAATATATGAGCAAACCGATCGTCGCAATTCTTTATGATTTTGATTCTACATTAGCCAAGAGCGATATGCAGAATTTTGGTTTCGTTCCTGCTCTTGGGATGACACCAGACGAATTCTGGAAGAGAACGGGTGAATTCTCTGCAAAAACAGGTTGTGACAGAATCCTCTCATACCTCTATGTAATGAAAAAGGCTGCCGAGGAAAAAGGCATCAAGATGACCAAAGAATGGCTCAATGAAATGGGCAAGGGAATCAAATTCTTCCCAGGAGTTGATACTTGGTTTGAAAGAATTAACACATTCGGCAAAGAGCATGGCCTTCAAGTTGAACACTACCTCATCTCATCAGGCAACAAGGAGATTGTTGATGGATGTTCAATTGCCAAGGAGTTCACCAAGGCATACGCTTGTGAATATCTATTTGATGAGAATGGCGAGATCTACTGGCCAAAACTTACAATCAACTTCACTCAGAAGACGCAATACTTCTTCCGCATCGCTAAAGGCGTAACTGATGTATCAGATGATCAGGGATTAAATGAAAAGACACCTAACAAGAGAATCCCATATTCAAACATCATTTATATAGGCGATGGAATGACCGATGTCCCTGCAATGATACTTGCAAAGAATAACGGCGGCAAATCAATCGCGGTTTATAAGACAGGCATGAAGGAAAAAGTCGAACCATTATATAAAGAAGGCCGTGTAAACTATATGGCATTTGCGGATTATCGAGAAGGAAGAGGTCTTGAAAGATTGATGAAATTAATCCTCCAAGGAATCGAAATTGCCGAAGAATTGGGCAAGCACGAAAACAAGGAAAAACCTCAAGATTAATTTAATTAAAGGTAGGCATGGAGAGCCATGTCTACTTTTTGTTTAGACACATTTTGGTGAAAATGTACACTAATGGCAATATACTATGCCAAACAGGAGGGAATCTTTATGGAAAATGAAGTCATCCAAACTTGGAAGTGCCCTGAATGCGGAGAAGAAGGGAATACCGAAAATTTCTGCACTAAGTGTGGCACACCAAAACCAGTCGAAAAAACTGAAAAGCCTAAACGCGATATGAAGAGAGTATTTAACGCAATAATTTCTGTTGTGATGATCGTCTTCTTCTCGACATCGTTAATCTACATCCTTACACCAGTAATCGATGGAGATAAGAGCGTTGGCGGCTACTACTTCCTTTGGGAAGCATGGCCACAGATCAAGAACATCGCAGCGCAGTCCTCTAAAAACCTTGAGATAGGAAAGACGATTGCAGGACTTGTGGCATTCCTTATCGCAGCAGTTCTTGTCTATATCCATTCAATTAAGGGATTAATCAACTCAATCCTCGTCTTAAAAAAAGGCGCTGAAGTCCAGTATTCAAAAGACTTAGCATGGGTTGTTGCAACCACCCTAATCTATTATGGGCTTGTCTATTCACTCTATTGGGAACGCGGCTATACGTACTATGAAACAAGTAACGGTGGAGGCAAGGTCTACGCAGTAATGTCGATGATCTTTGCGCTTATCGCACTATTAATCGGATCATTCATCCTCGGATGCCATGAGAAAAATGGAGGCAAGATTGCAACATCCGCCATCAGATTCGTTTCGGGAATCTTTGGAATCTCGGGAACATTGACCGCTATGAAGGGTTCGCTTCGTATGGCCACCGGTTCTACAACAGCTGACACCGCCTTTGTTCTTCAGGCCATCAAACAATTCATGAAGGGCGATGCAGGAGAAACAACAGCCGGAATAATGTTCATCATTGTCGGCATACTCATTCTCTTAGCCGTTGCAGCCGGAGCATTATCAGTTGCAACAAGCTTTAAGTGCTTGGTTAAAGAAGAGAAGAATTCTGCTTTGACTTATATTTCCGGATTTATATCCGCCGCACTCATTGTTGCTGCTTTAGTCTCATCAAGCATCTTCATCACAATCATCGATTTCGGCACAATTACGGCAGTCGTCAACGGGACACTTGCAACCGCATTAACATGCATGCTTATCTCATCAGTTGGATTGATTGTTGCTAACTTATTGGACAGGAAATAGAAAAATATATCAAAGAGAGCCTTATGACTCTCTTTTTTATATTCTCTTATTGTTTATAGTGTTACACTATTTTTATGGTGTCATCGAGCGAGAATAAAGTAATTGGTATCATCCTGATGGGTGGATCGGGCGTACGTTTTGGAGGCGATCTTCCGAAGCAATACGTTTTAGCCCGTGGACAAGAATTATTCTTGCATGCCGCTAAAGCATTTGATGACAACCCAGTAGTTGATGAAGTCGTATTCGTCGCAAAAATCGACTATTTCCCTCTGATTGGGCAAATCCTCAATAGAGTTGGGTTCAAGAAGAAATACTCCTACGCGATTGGTGGAGAAACCAGAGAAGAGAGTGCATATAGCGCGATCAAGGCGATAAGTGAGAGAGAGGATAAGAACACAATAGTCTTAATCACTGATGCCGATAGACCACATAGCGGGGATTACATCTCCCCTCTAATTGGAAAGATTCAGGAAGCTGGATTTGCAGTTGTTGCATGTCCTGTTACCGATTCACTTGCCGTTTCATTCGATGGGGAAAGAATTGAATCTTACCAAGATAGACGACATGCAGTACTTCTTCAAACGCCTCAAGGAGGAAGGTTATTCATCCTCAAGAGCGCAATGGAAAGGGCTGGAGAGAGATTAAAGGATTACACAGATGAGGGCTCGTTGATATTGAATGAACTTCATATGGCCCCTGCAATCGTCAAAGGATATTCAAGCAACTACAAGATTAATACGATAGACGACATGAAAAGGTTTGAGGAGGAAAGCGTATGAGTCATTCACAAATTGGTGACATTATCGAAGGGACAGTTGTCCGAGTTTACCCAAAGTATGCAATCCTTCTATTCGATGAAGGAGAAACTGGTTTACTTCACATTTCCGAGTTATCTAACAGTTACGTAAGAAATTTTACTGGTTACGTACAGGTTGGTAACATTTACAAAGTAAAAGTGATAGACTACGATCCGGAAAAGGATTTCATGAAAGTCTCGCTTAAAAGTGTGACTTCTCAAGAAAGAAAGAAACCTTTGAGAAAGAAGAAAGTAGATCCAGCTGGCATCTCATTTGTTGAATTAGAGACAAAGCTTCCAGATTGGATCAAAGAAGAGAATGGAGAAAACTAAAATGGCAATTATCAAAACAGATCTCACACATTTAGTTAACGAGATCGATCTCGCTAGCTATCAGGAGAAGGTCAACGTCATCGACAAGATGATCCGCGAAGGAACAGGCGAAGGTGCTGATTTCCTTGGATGGGTAGATTGGCCAGCTAACTACGACAAAGCAGAACTCGAATCCATCAAAGAGAATGCTAAATATGTCAGAGAGAATTATGAGTGCTTAGTTGTTTGCGGCATCGGCGGTTCCTATTTGGGCGCAAGAGCAGCAATTGAAGCAGTCAATGGCGAATTCAACAAGAACGACCTCGAAATTATTTGGTTAGGCATGACACTTGACTCCCACTACCTCTCGCAGGTTATGGATTATCTTGCAACAAAGAAATTCGCAGTCAACGTCATCTCAAAGTCAGGAACAACAACAGAAACAGCAGTCGCATTCAGATTGCTTAAGGACCTCCTTGAAAAAAGAGACGGCAAAGAAGCTGCTAGAAAGGCAATCTTTGCAACAACCGACGCTAATAAGGGCGCACTCCTTGAACTCTCTAAGAAAGAGGGATACGTAAGATTCGTCCTCCCAGGAAATATCGGTGGCAGATTCTCAGTCCAGACTGCAGTCGGATTATTCCCAATCGCTTGTGCAGGCATCGATCCTCAGGCAGTCCTCGAAGGTTCAGCAGAAGCTAGAAAAGACGCAATGGAGAAAGACCTCTTGAAAAACGAAGCATATAAGTATGCTGTTGCACGTCACCATATGTATGCTAGCGAAAAGAAGGCAGTCGAATTCTTCATCTCATACGGACCAAATATCCGCAACCTCGCTGAATGGTGGAAACAGCTCTATGGCGAATCCGAAGGAAAGGACCAGAAGTCCCTCGTCCCAGCAAGCGCAACATTCACAACAGATTTACACTCACTTGGACAGTTCATCCAGGATGGCAGCCCAGTATTCTTCGAAACAGTCTTCCACATCGTTAACCATAGACACGATGTCTACATCGGCCATGACGAAGAGAACTTAGACGGACTCAACTATCTCGAAGGCAAGTCAGTCACTTGGGTTCAGGAAAAGGCATACGAAGGAACTTTAAAGGCTCACTACGAAGACGGAAATAGATCAAACATCGTTCTTGATATCGAATCAATGAATGCACATAACTTAGGTTATATCTTCTACTTCTTCGAAATCGCTTGTGCAATGTCTGCTTACCTCAATGGCGTAAACCCATTCAACCAGCCAGGCGTTGAAGTCTACAAGAGAAACATGTTCCATCTCCTTGGAAAGCCAGGTTTCTAAACTAAAAGATAATTTAGCAGCGTGAAAAACCGCGGCTTTTTTATATCTATATTTATATAAAAGAAAAGGACGGGAAATCCCGTCCAGTTATTGATGAATGTTAGTAGTAATTAGCAAGCCTTGCCGACTGAGCCGAAGAGTTCCATCTTCTCTTTGACCTTAGCCTTGATTGCGTCATAGCCTGGCTTTAAGAGCTTACGTGGGTCATAACCCTTTGACTTGTTGTCGTCTGTTGGGTTTGCCTTACCTGCTGCACAGTAGTCGATTGTTGCCTGTGCGAAGACGAGCTGGCAGTCTGTATTTACGTTGATCTTTGAGATGCCTTCCTTGATAGCTGCAGTGATCTGAGCATCTGGGATGCCTGTGCCACCGTGGAGAACGAGTGGGATGTTGCCTGTTGCATCGTTGATGCTGTGTAATGCATCAATGTGTAAACCTGTCCAGTTAGCTGGATAGATACCGTGGATGTTTCCGATACCTGCTGCGAGGAAATCAATTCCACAGTCAACGATCTTCTTGCATTCTTCTGGATCTGCGACTTCACCGTCTGCTGTGATGCCATCTTCTGTTCCGCCGATAGCACCAACTTCTGCTTCGATTGAAACGCCCTTTGAGTGAGCTAATTCAACGAGTTCTCTTGTCTTAGCAAGGTTCTCTTCGAGTGGAAGTGATGATCCGTCGAACATAACGCTTGTGAATCCTGCTTCGATACAAGCCTTAGCGCCTTCATATGTTCCGTGGTCAAGGTGGATAGCAACTGGGACTGTGATTCCGAGGAATTCATCCAAGTTCTTAACTAAATTTGCGACTGTCTTGAATCCGCCCATGTACTTTGCAGCGCCTGCTGAAACACCAATGATGACTGGTGAGTTAAGTTCCTGAGCTGTTGTGAGAATGGCCTTTGTCCATTCGAGGTTGTTGATGTTGAAGTGACCGATAGCATAGTGTCCTGCTTTAGCGTCCTGTAACATCTTTGTAGCGTTTACTAACATTTGTGTGTACTCCTACTTAAAATTTAAGCGTCATTATTTTATTAGGTTATTTTAACCAAATAAATAATAAATTATCGAAAAATGACAAAGATGGCTATTATTCGAAAGAAAAAAGAAAAGAAAAGACCCTATTCTAATGGAAAGGGTCATCCTTGTTTGTAAAATCCGCTAATGGATCATCCGCTACTTTGTCTTCTTTTGGAATTGAATAGTCATGATAATCTCTATATTCGTCATTCCTGTTTTGGCTCATCTTAATCTGCCTAGCTATAATTTTCCTCTTCCAAATGAAAGTGAGAATAATACCTGCAAAGAGCACCTCTATCGGAAAAGAAGCAAGGAATGAAACAACGTATCCAAGAAGGAACATATCCTCATCTGCATTTAAGGTTCCTGAGGTTTCAAGAACAACGGCAAGCACGAAAAGGATTCCTCCAATTACGCCACCAAGGATCTTCATCAATCTCCAATATCTAAGCTGATTTTGCAGTTTTCTAATTTCATTTGAATAATCCATATCAATCCTCTCCTTTCCTAAATTATATTCGCATGAGGGGACGTAAGAAAGAAAATCAAAAAAACCTATTTTATGTGATTGACTGAAATATCACTCAATGGTATATTATCAATCGCACGTTTAGAGGCGTTTCCGCGGATGCTTAGCTCAGCGGGAGAGCATCGCCCTTACAAGGCGGGGGTCATAGGTTCGAACCCTATAGCATCCACCAGCCTCGTGGAGGATAAACGTGTGTGACAATTGAATGGGCGAATAGCGAAGTGGCCAAACGCGGCAGACTGTAAATCTGTTCCTTCGGGTTCGGTGGTTCAAATCCATCTTCGCCCACCAACCCCTTTGGGGTGTCGCCAAGTGGTTAAGGCAACAGACTTTGACTCTGTTACGCACTGGTTCGAATCCAGTTACCCCAGCCATGCATCCTCCGTTAGCTCAGTGGTAGAGCACTTGACTTTTAATCAAGGGGTCGACGGTTCGAGCCCGTCACGGGGGACCATCGAAAACTGCCCGGGTGGCGAAATGGTAGACGCAAGGGACTTAAAATCCCTCGGTAGCAATACCATACCGGTTCGAGTCCGGTCCCGGGCACCATCATGAAATCCTGAACCGATTAGTCGGTTCTTTTTTTATTTCCATTCGTCCTTATAAGATCCACTACAGCTTTAATTCCGATAGATATAAAGATGACTATCTGAGTAAATGGCGTAAATGGACCAAGCCAGAACAGCCATGACGCACTAGCGATTCCAAAGCACCAATTTCTTGCAGTTTCATTTCCCCATATTATAAATCCAAGGAGATATCCGCCCCAAACTGAACTAGAAACAACCAAAAATACGACAATAAATATAATAAAGAAGGTGATGTCGTGGATTTCCATCCATGCCCAACGGAACGGCCAGGTCGTTAAATACCAGCACCACATAAAAAACCTTTTGACTGAAGATGGTTCATTTTTGATTTCGCTTTTTCTCCTGTCTTTGCTTTTGTTGTACTTGTCAATGGCCTCTCGGACTCTTTTCTCGTTTGTTTTCACATCATGATTTTACGCTTTTGCAGATTGATAGTTTAAGAAAAATGCATCTTGCTTAATCCGCAAAACAGAAAATCCATCAAGAAATATTTGTAAACAAATCAAAACTACATCAAAATTATTTTATAATTACATTCTTAAATTAAGGTATATACTTCAGGTATGAAAACGGTGCGCTCTTGGCTATTATTAACATTGATTGTTTTATCTTCATGCAATAGGCAGACAAAAACATCAAATGGTTGTTTTATATCTATAGATGAAGCCTATGAAAAATCGTTTATTTCAAAAGAAAATGTCCTTTGTATCGCGACGCACTACAACAATCGTGATTACACAGACGACAAGCAGATAACAACATGTCAATTGGATGAGGATATTATTCGAGACATAAAACAATCGCATCTATCACGGATCAAAAAACAAGTATCAAACCCTTCTATCTCTGATGTCGAAATATCAAATTTCTTTGGTATTTACGGCGACTGCATAGCACTAACAATAAACGACAAATATCTCTACTGCGACCCGATTGTGTACGAGTATTACGCTATTGACGGAATTGTTTTTGAGAATTTAATTAAAGGGTATCCATCTGGATTGGAAATATGGAAAAAGGCTTAGACAATAACTAAAAGAGAATCAGAATTGCGTCTCTCTTGTTTACGCTATTTATATGCATTCTATTTTCCAAAAACGCCTTTTTAAACGGAAAACAATATGCAAGATGCCTATTGTGTGACGGTTTAGCTTCAAGAGGGTTTATCCAAAACTAAATCGCTTTAAAAAAAGGAAACGTATCAGTAAAATAGAGTCATGAAATTTTTAAAGAAACTATTAATCACATTACTTGTAATCGTTCTACTTGTCGGCGGTGTCATTGCCGCTGCATACGTCCTCCTTTATGACAACCAAACTAAAGGATTCAAAAACATCGAGGGCGGATTTGATATCACCAACCATGTTGCTGATTCAATCTACGACTCTCTTGAAAACATCAAGGTAACAAACTACACGGAGAATCACCTTGATCTAGAACTAACAGAGGATAACATCAACGCCTTCATCATCAAGATGGTTCAGACTAAAGTTCCTGAATATCCAGAGACAAAGTCATCAATCGTCGAAATGAATGGCGCTGCACTCGATTGCGTCTACGTAAGGGGTGTCGGAGAAACATTTGAACTCTATGTCTGTGTTAGATATAAATCTATCATGTATAGTTCTCTTAAAATCTCTGCAAACTTCAAGATCGAGGACAATAAACTTTCGTTCAAAGTCGATACAGTCAAATTAGGAAAATATATCAACATTTCTCCTGAAAAAGCTGCATCAATGCTAGGAGGATTCCTTCCAACAACCGGTGAAGGAGGATCCCCGGTTGAAGGTTTAGATCTTAACACCATGACCTTCTCCTTGGATTTGAATAAGATTATCCAGGACAACGTCCAGGAACCATTCGTTAGAGACTTATTACGCGCCCTTAAATATGAGGCTGGAATCCATGATGGAGTGATCAAGTTGAAGATAGACACAAAAGACATCTTCATCGGACCAAGAACTCCAGTTCATGGCGACCCTTCAGGAATTGCTGATCTCTCCACCATCATCTCAAGCATGGATCCATTCCATCCAAGTGATATCACGCTCGAATTAAACGAATCTCAATTCAACGCATTGGCAGAAGATGACTTAAAGAATGGCTTGGCCCAGTTCAGACCATCATTTGACTTCGGCACAAAGCATTTCG
>JAKSVD010000037.1 GCA_024408305.1 Bacilli bacterium
ATATCGCGAAAAGAGAAAAGAATGGTCAGCCAAGGATGCTGATGAAGTCGAGAGATATATCTCACTTAGAGTCATCGACCAGAACTGGCAGGGCCACATCGACACAATGTCACACTTACGTGATTCCATCTCATTACGTTCATACGCACAGACAAACCCATTACAGGACTACGTCAATGAAGGTTATGATTACTTCAAGCAGATGAACAACAAGATCGCTCACGACACTGCACTTAACCTCATGAATGTCAGAATTCAGAGAAGAGCACCTCAGCCAGCACCTGCACCTGTTGAAGCAGCTCCTGCTCCAAAGGCAGTTGAAGAGCAGCACTGCGAGAACTGCGAACATGAAGAACCAGCTCCACAGCCACAGGCAGCAATGGAAGCAACAATCAATCACGCAATTGAAGAATTTGCTAAGGATGCAGCTGAAGAGCAGGCAAACGAAGCAAAAGATTCCGAAAACGAATAAGAAGGGAATATATGAAAGAGCTAGTGGAATTAAGACAAGAATCCCAAGCAATTGGAAAACTTGTCTCCCAGCTCGGTGATTCTCTTTGACCTCGATAAACTAAACAAAGTTATCGCCGAACTGGAAGAAGAACAAAACCAGGACGGTTTTTGGTCCGACCAAAAATCCGCTTTATCTGTTGTTGGCAAATTAAACGAAGCAAAAGGTAAGGTGTCTTCATATACCAAAATAATTCAAGATAACCAGGATTTACTGGATCTTTTGGATATGGTCGACGAATCCGACGGGGAGATGATCGCTCTCATCGAGGAAACCGAGAAAGAACTCAACAAAAACATACATAATTTGCGTAATACCTTACTATTTACAGGTGAATACGATTCATTGAATGTTACGTTAGAAATACATCCAGGAGCAGGAGGAACTGAAGCCCAGGATTGGGGTGAGATGCTCCTCAGAATGTATCAAAGATGGACTGAACGCCACGGATTTAAATGGCAAGTTCTTTCCTATGAATCAGGAGAAGAAGCGGGACTTAAGTCTGCAGCCGTTAAGATTTCTGGCCATAATGCATATGGAATGTTAAGAGGTGAAAAAGGCGTTCATCGTCTCGTTAGAATCTCTCCATTCGATGCAAACGCAAGAAGACATACATCATTTGCCTCAGTTAATGTTGTTCCAGAATTTGGCAGCGTTAGCGACGTTGTAATCGATCCAAAAGATTTAAGGGTAGATACATTCCGATCAGGCGGTGCAGGCGGACAAAACGTCAACAAGGTTTCATCCGCGGTGCGTATCACTCACATCCCTACGGGAATAGTTGTTTCCTGCGAAATTGAGCGTTCTCAGCTCTTTAACAAGGCCACATGCATGGAAATGTTAAAAGATAAGCTGATGCAGCGTAAATTAGAGGAAAGAGACGCCAAGATGAAATCCATCATTGGCGAACAAAAGAATATCGAATGGGGTTCACAGATTAGAAACTATGTTTTCTGTCCGTATACCTTAGTTAAAGATAATAGATCAGGATTTGAGACGGCTGATGTTTCCGGTGTTATGGATGGAGACTTAGACGATTTACTTTATTCATTCTTAGAGACGGAGGCAAAAGGCCATGACTAAACATCATTACACCAAAAGACAGATTGTGCGTGAGGTTAAAAATTTCCTTCTCGTTATTTTTGGTTCTTTACTTGTTGCTATCGGGGCAGCCTTCTTTATTGAACCTTCGGGACTTGTCACGGGTGGAGTTACAACGCTTGGCATCATTTTAAATACTGTTTTCGCAGATATTTTGAACGGTTTTAACATTGTTGACATCGTCGTTTGGGTTGCTCAAATCCTTCTTTGGTCACTTGGTTTCTTTGCGCTTGGTAAGCAATATGCGATGAGAACTCTTATTGCAACAATCATGTTCCCTCTCTTCAACACCATACTATTAAGATTTGTACAACCATATCTTGTTAATTTAGATATCGGATTTACCGATCTATATGGTCCTCTCCCTTCTTATAAATTGTTAGTAGCTCTCTTTGGCGGATTGTTTGTTGGAGCAGGTGTATCAGTTGCATATCTTGGTAACGGCTCTACCGGCGGACTTGATATTATTGCTGCCGTTGCTTCAAAGTGGTTTGGCATTAAAGAGGGAATTGTTGCCTTTGCTCTTGATGGAATACTTGTTTTCGCTGGTTTATTTGTCTATCAGAACATTATTTATTGTTTAATTGGCGTTATTTCAGCAATGATCATGGGCATTACCATTTCCTATATCTACACGAGAACAAGCATGCACGTTATCGTCGAAATCATTTCCAAGAAATATCAGGACATCCAAAAATATATCAGTGAAGAAATGGATCATTCAACTACAGAGATTCGAGCAGTTGGAGGATATTCACAGCAGGATATCCGTATGCTGAGAGCAGTCATTTATCACACCGAACAGCTTGACTTAAAGAAAAAGATTGCCGAGATTGATCCAGATGCATTCGTCGTTGTCACAACCGCAAGGGCTATCAACGGAGAAGGATTTGACCCATTGTATCTTGGACACAACACGGAAAGGAAACCTAAAAAATAATGGACGATACACACCCATTCAAACTTGTATCGAAATATAAACCTACAGGAGATCAGCCAGAAGCCATCAAGAAGATCGTCGATGGAGTAAAAGAAGGAAAGAAACTGCAGGTTATTTTAGGTGCAACTGGAACAGGCAAAACCTTTACTGCAGCTAACATTATCGAGGCTCTAAATCGTCCTACTTTGGTGCTTGTTCACAACAAAACATTGGCCTCCCAGCTATATGGTGAATTTAAAGAACTCTTCCCTAATAACAGAGTTGAATATTTCGTTTCAAACTTCGATTTCTACCAGCCAGAAGCATATGTGCCAAAGACTGACACATATATCGAAAAGAACGCCGTCATGAACGATGAAATCGAAATGCTTCGAACAAGCGCGGTTAATTCAATAATCGAAAGACGAGACACGATAGTTGTTGCATCTGTTGCGGCAATTTATGGATTAAGTGATCCAGAGGAATACCGTGGCCTTGTTTTTGAAATTAGAGTAGGGGAAACAATAGATAGGAAGCGTTTGTTCTCTAGACTCGTTGAAGCCCAATATACTCGCAATAACATAGATTTAAATCCAGGAAACTTCAGAGTTCATGGCGATGTTATAGATATCGCTCCTCTTGCAACAGACGGATTCTTTATTCGTATTGATTGTTTCGGAGATGATGTTGAGAGAATCATCGCTGTTGATAAGATGACAGGTGAAGTTAAACAGTCATTTAATACATATCCAATATACCCTGCATATGACCATGCTTCGACAAGAAAACGCATTGAAGAGGCATGCCAAACAATTGAGGCAGAGCTTGACGAAAGACTCGCATATTTCAATGCCAACGGAAAGCTTCTTGAGGCTGAAAGACTTGAAATGAGAACAAGACAAGATATGGATTCTATGCGTGAATTCGGTAGATGTCCTGGAATTGAAAACTATTCTAGGCACATTGATAAACGTAAGCCTGGGCAAAGACCTTGGACTCTTTTGGATTATTTCCCAGAAGACTACTTGTTACTCATTGATGAATCTCATGCGACATTCCCTCAACTACATGGCATGTATAACGGAGACAGATCTAGAAAAGAGACCTTAGTCGAATACGGTTTTAGACTTCCATCCGCTTTAGACAACCGACCAATGAAGTTTGAAGAATTTGAGGCTGAAATGCCATCAAACATCATTTGCACATCCGCTACGCCTGGTGATTATGAATTAGATATGTGCGGGCGCGAAGTTGCTGAACAGATTATTAGACCAACAGGATTGCTTGACCCTCTTGTAGAAGTCAGACAACCGCTAGGTCAAATCGACGACATTATTCATGAAATCAAGGATAGAATCGAAAAGCACGAAAGAGTAATGCTTGTTACCCTGACAATTAAAATGGCAGAGGATCTCACGAGCTATTTAAAATCTGAAGGAATCAAAGTCACTTACTTACATAGCGAAACAAAGACTCTAGAAAGAACAGAAATCATATATCAGTTGCGTGAAGGAAAATATGATGTCCTCGTTGGTATTAACCTTTTAAGAGAAGGTTTAGACATACCTGAGGTTTCTCTTATCTGTATTTTAGACGCCGATAAGGAAGGTTTCTTACGTAATACTAGATCCTTGATTCAGGTCATTGGTCGTGCTGCTAGAAATGCAAACGGTAAGGTTATCATGTACGCTGAAAAGATAACTGATTCTATGCAAGCAGCAATAACTGAAACAAATAGACGTAGATCAATCCAGATGGCATATAACGAGGAGAATGGAATCATTCCAACAACACTCATCAAAGAGCTCCGTGCCCCATTATCCAATAGCGCTTCAGAAAATGAAGTTAAGCAGACTCTATCTAAAGCTTCTTCAAAGACTGAAATCGAGCGCAAGATTAAAGAACTTGAGAAAGAAATGCGAAACGCTGCAAAGGTCTTCGATTTTGAAAGAGCAGCAGAACTTCGCGATATAATCTTTGAATTGAAAGCGAGCCTATAAAATGAAGAAATATAAATTATATATTTTCGATTTTGATGGGACGCTTGTTGATTCGCATCTCTCAATGATTGATATTTTCAATTATTCATTTGGAAAAATCGGAGAAGAATGTACCCCAGAGCAAGCTATTCATTACATGCGTGGTTCCTTACAAGCGTGCATCAAGGAAAGACAAGTTGATAGCGATCAGAATAAGTGTCAGATTTTTGTAAAAGCCATTATGGATAGTCTTGAATTTAAAGAGATAAACGATAAGACTTTTGCCTATGACGACACTTTGAAAACTATACGAAATCTTGAACAAAATGGTGCAAAATTCGCTATTGTCACAGGTAACAATGTTGATCACGTTAAAGAGATTTTAAAGCATATTGGTCTTCTCGATGCTTTTGATGCATATGTCGGTAGTGATACTTGCAAAGTACCAAAGCCATATGCTGAACCACTCAATATGGTCTTTGATTTGATGCCTGGTTTTCTCAAGGAAGAAGCTTGCTATATCGGCGATTCAATGAACGACTATTTATGTGCTCAGAATGCTGGGGTTGATGGATATCTCCTAGATAGAAATGATGAGTATTTAGACTTTAAAGGTCCTAAAATCAAAAGTCTCAATGATTTAATTATCAATCTTTGATTGCTAAAATGAGCGAACTAAACTATATTTATATGGCTGAAAAGCGAAATTGGAGGAAAACAATATGAAATGGTACGACATAATCTTCATCGTTATCGCATTAATTGTTATTGTTTTAAGCTTACTCCAGGGTGGTAAGTCAGAAGGTGCTTCTGGTGCTATCACAGGCGGCGGTTTGAACGTCTTCGCTAAGACAAAGGAACGTGGTTCTGAGAAAGTTATCTCATGGCTCACATTCGGATGCGCAGTTATCTTCTTGTTCTTAGCTCTTCTCATCATGGTCCTTGGCCAGGGTAAGACAGGCGGAGATGAGACCGAGTCAGTTGAAGCAATCGCAAGATTATTCAAACTCTTCTAATTAGAGTGAGAAATAGAGATCGAGGCTTTGCCTCGTTTTTTATTTCTTTAGTGAAATATATTTTAGTAAATGCTATCTTAAGCGCATGGAAATTAAAGAATATGTAATCAAAAGAAAACAGGAGATGATTGAAGAAATCTCCAAGCTTGATAGAGCTCCTGTCTTGTCTATTGTTTCGGTTGGACACAATCCAGCCTCTGAATCTTACATGAAGGGTAAATGCAAGGATTCTGCTGACGTTGGAATTACTGCAATTAGAACAAGTTTAGAAGAGACTGCAACTGAAGAAGATCTGCTCAATATAATAAGAACCCAGAATGAGGATCCTTCGATAGATGGAATTATCGTTCAGCTTCCTGTTCCTGCAGGAATTAAGGAATCATCAATCATCGATACTATATCTAAAGAAAAAGATGTTGATGGATTTAGAAAAGACTCTCCGTTCGTCTCATGCACTCCAAAAGGAATTGTCGATTACTTAACTAGAGAAGGTTTCATTTTCAGCGGTAAAAACGCTGTTGTTATGGGCAGAAGTAACATCGTTGGAAGACCTATGGCTAAGTTATTGCTTGATAGAAGTTGCAACGTAACAGTAATCCACAGTAGGACAAGTGAAGAAGATAAGAAGTGGTATTTAGCTCATGCTGATTTGATTGTCGTTGCAATCGGTAAAGAAGCAATCCTTAATTCCTCATATGAACTAAAGGAAAGTGCATGGATTGTAGACGTTGGCATTAATCGCGGAGAGGACGGAAAGCTTCACGGCGATGTAGAACCTAATTTAAAGGTCGCCAAACAAACTCCTGTTCCAGGTGGTGTTGGGCTTCTAACAAGACTCGCTCTAATCGAAAACGTTTTAGAAGCATATAAGAATAAATAATGAATTTTGTTGGTCGAATGTATATAAACATAGGCCAACTTTTTTATAATATCGCTTTCAATTACTATCTTTATCTCTATTTATGTTATAAGTAAATCGACGTAATGAAATCAAGTATGCCCATTAACCTTGATGTAATAACGCGGAGGCAATTATGCGCAAAACTAAAATAATTTGTACACTCGGTCCATCAACAGATAACTATGACACACTAGTCGGCATGGCTCACGCTGGTATGAATGTTGTTAGACTTAATATGGCTCATGGAGACCATGATGTTGCTCAGACAAGAATTGACTTAGCAAAAAAGATTAGAACGGATTTAGATATGCCATTATCAATTATGGTTGATATCAAAGGTCCAGAAGTTAGAACTGGTGATGTTCCAACTCCAATTGAAGTAAATAAAGGAGACAAGATAGTTTTCACAGGTGAAGCTATCAGCGCTCATGACAATATTGTTCCTGTAAACTATCCAGATATCGCAAAAGACTGTTTTGTCGGAGGACACATCTTGTTGTCAGATGGAACTCTTGATTTAGTTGTAACCGAAATCACCGACGGTCTTATTCATTGCGATGTATTGAATCACGGTTTAATTGGAAATCACAAGAATATGCACTTCCCTGGAGTACACCTTTCAATCCCATTCATCAGACCAAAAGATGAAAAAGATATGGATTTCGCGATTAAAAATGATGTTGAGTTCATTGCCTGCTCATTCGTTTCTAGAGCAGAAGAGGTAGCTTCAATTAGAAAATACTTGGATGCTCGTGGTGGTGAGTCTATTGGACTTATTGCTAAGATCGAAAACAAAGAGGGAATTGATAACCTAGACGATATTTTAAAGGTTGTAGATGGCATCATGGTTGCAAGAGGCGACCTTGGTGTTGAGATTCCAATCGAAAAACTTCCAACAATCCAGAAGAACATGATCAGGAAAGTTCACTTATCAGGAAAAAGAGTCATCACCGCAACAGAAATGCTTGAAACAATGACTCACAATAGACGTCCGACAAGAGCAGAAGTTTCTGATGTTGCTAACGCTGTTTATGATGGCACAAGCTGCGTCATGTTATCGGGAGAAACTGCGGTCGGCGAATTCCCAATCGATGTTGTTAAGACTATGTCTAACATCTGCGAAGATACAGAGGAAAACATCAATTACGCTACAAATTTCAAGTCCATTAGCTTTGAAATCACAAATATCCCTGATGCATTGTCCCATTCCTCTGTTATCGCAGCACTTGGTCTTGAAGCAAAAGCATTAGTGGTTTGTACAAAGACAGGAAACACTGCCCTCATGGTTTCTAGATTTAGACCACACACCCCAATCGTTGCTCTCGTCGCAAACGAAAAGGCATATCATCAGTTATCCATGTCTTGGGGCGTTTACCCTCAGTTGATGGACGAATATTACTCATCAGAAGAATTGGCCATTAGAGCAATCGACAGAGCCAAGACACTTCCATATATCAATAAGAACGATGTCATCATTATCCTAGCTGGTATTGCTCGCCAGGCACATGCATCTAACATGATGAGAATTGAAAGAATCAGATAATAAATAATACTTATAAATATAAAAAGGTACACGTCGATTTTGATGTGTACCTTTCATTTTAATGCGTTATTTTGCGACTATATTTGCTTCTGTATCATTTGAAACATCAATAGCGTCAACTTCAATTGGAGCATTGTTTTCTTTGCTCTTCTTTTCTTTTTTCGCTTTGACTGCTTCCCTTATTGCACTGATTGCAAATATGATTCCGATGAGGACCAAGATGGCGCCCGTGATAATCAAGACGATGCGCTGGAATCCTGGGTTACTGTTGACATATACAAGGATGAATATTCCAACTCCAACAAGTATTGCACTGAATATGTAATATGTGATTCCAACAAATAGTGGATACATCTTGGAAATAATAAATCCTGTTGAGAATAGGATTAATACACCTGCGCTAACAATTAGAATGATTCCTAATGCCATTGCAATTACATCCATCAACATGCTTATGAGTGCTAAACCCTTAGCGAACAATACAACCATGATTATTCCAACTATAATCTGGACAACTCCAGTCATGATCATATCCATGCCGAAGTATCCTCTGAAGATTGCTTTTTTCTCCTCGTCCAACTTTTTGGCCATAATAACTGGGATGAAGTTAAGAGCAATTTTTGCAGTGCCCATTAAAATTACAAATATTCCCACTATTAAGAATATTCCTCTTTGCAACCACTCTGAGCCAGAATAGATAATCGAGATGACTCCTCCAGCAATTAACAATGCTGCTTCCACCAAATAAATAATTGTGGACACTAGTGAGCCCTTTGCGAAACTCATAGGCTTATACATTTCCTGTTCGTCCATAACAATCCTCCTGTTTCTACAATAATTATTGCTATGTTTTCTCCTTAAGTCTATAAAATAGGTCTCAAGAGAAAGTAGAGGATATATAAATGAAGAAATCAATCCTTAAGGCATATGCAAAATTAATCGTCAGGACAGGTGTTGCTGTAAAAAGAGGACAACCTGTTTTAATCAAGACTAACGTCAGCAACGAAGCGTTCACCGCAATGGTTGTTGAAGAATGCTACAAGGCTGGCGCAACAAAAGTAGTCGTTGAATGGAGCTCAGAAGCTGTCGCACGCGCAAATTATAAATATGGAAAAGAGAAATATTTAAGCGAACTTACTCCAATGCAGATTGCTTCACAGCACTGGCAGAACGATGAACTACCATGCATGATCTGGCTCGATTGCGATGATCCAGATGCGTTTGGCGGATTAGATATGGAAAAGATTGCTAGAATCTCATCGTCATTAAGAAAGCAGATTTGGCCAATCCGAGTTTTAAGAGAAAATAAATATCAGTGGTGCATTGCAGCTTGCCCATCTGAAGCATGGGCTAAGAAAGTCTTCCCTGAATTATCAAAGAGCAAAGCAGTGGGAGCTCTTTGGCAAGCAATCCTTGAATGTTCAAGAGCAGCAGATGGAAATGGCATCGCAAATTGGGATGTGCATAACGAGAACTTCAGAAGCAAATTCGAATACCTTAATTCTTTAGATTTAAGAGAACTCAAATATAAGGCATCTAACGGCACGGATTTATCTGTTGGCTTAATCCCTAACATGACTTTCCTTGGAGGCGGAGAAAACACATTAGGCGGTATATTCTTCCAGCCAAACATTCCAAGTGAGGAAGTGTTTACAACTCCTATGAGAGGAAAGGCAGAAGGCATTGTCTATTCTTCAAAGCCTCTTTCTTACAACGGTGTTCTCATTGAGAACTTCTCTGTTAGATTCCATGAAGGTAAAGCAGTGGAAGTCCATGCCGAAAAAGGAGAAGAAGCATTGAAGAGTATCCTTTCAATAGATGAGGGTTCAGCATATCTTGGAGAATGTGCATTCGTTCCATACGAATCTCCTATCAATCAGACTGGCCTTCTTTTCTATAACACATTGTTTGATGAAAATGCAGCTTGCCACCTCGCATTAGGAAGAGGATTCTCAAATCTTTATAAAGACTTTGAAAAGTACACTGAAGATGAGCTTCAGTCATTTGGAATCAATGATTCATCATCCCACGTTGACTTTATGATCGGCACAAGAGATATGTCTATCGTTGGAATCGATTCTAAGGGTGTCGAACACAAGATCTTCGAAAATGGAACCTGGGCATTCTAATCTTTAATATCGATAACGTTTCTAAGATATAGTTTATCTCCATTAACTAATAAAAACTTGTAAGTGGTATCTATCAAATCGATAGTGCCACTTATTTTTTCTATGTAGCCATCTTTGTAATACGAAATTACGACCTCTTGGCCGTGATATGTGCACAATAACGCATTGATTTCCTCGCTTTTTTCCTGAAGATTCATTGGTTTATCAATACGTTTTTTCTTTTGTTTCATGTTGCCCATGAAGTCCTCTTGTTCGATAAGAGACTTATAAGGAGCCCATTTAACCATGCCTCTATCTTTCATTTTTTGTGTCCTCCTATCATCCCGCTTCTAAACAAGACGGTAGATGGTTCTAATAAAGCTGAGCATCTAACAACCTTGCTTTTTCCAAACATCGCTTTAATTGCATCAAGCGCATAATCAAGCATTCTTTTTTCGTCTCTTTCCTCATAACTTTCAAACAACGAACATTGTTCAGCCTGCGGATCGCTTAGCTTGCCATACGCAATGCTCAAACCTCTTATTGGTCTTTCTTCAGCTCCGTCAAGGAATATTCTTTTGATGTTCTCGTATAGTGTATCTGTATCATCTGTTGCAATATCTAGTGTTGTCTGTTTCGCAAAACTACCGCTTAACATATCACCGTACCCAATCCATACAGAAACTTTCCCCGTAAATAGATTTTGTGAACGTAATCTATATGCTAAATCATCATTCATTTCTCTTAATACGAGCAAAGCCTCTGAAGGCGTGTATCCTCTTTTGAGCGTTTGCCCATTAGTAAGCGATTTTTCAAGCGGAACATATTTTTCTTGGATATCACTATCATCTCGTCCGTTAGCGAGTTCATGCAATTGATAGCCAATTACTCCGAACTCCTTTTCCAATAAGCCAACATCAGCAAGAGCCAATTCTTTCATCGTCCTAATGCCGATTCTTTTTAGGTGGCTTGAAATTCCGTTTCCTATCCCCCAAATATCTGTTAGCGGGGAAATGTTCCATAGTTTTGTTTGAACATCTTTCTTGGTCCAATATGCAACATAAGGTGGCCTTTTCTTTCCTTCATGGTCTAATGCGTTTTTAGCGAGGAACATATTTGATCCAATTCCAGCTGTTGCAACTAACCCAAGTTTGTTCCAGATATCCTTCTTGATTCTCTCGACTAACTCAATTGCAGAGCATCCATAATACTTTAGATAAGGGCCCAGGTTTAAAAAGCTTTCATCAACTGAATATACGTGTAAATCCTCTTCTGCAACATAATCCAAGAAGATTGAATTTACTTTAGCTGACATCTTTAAATAGTATGACATTCGCGGGACCGCATATATCATTCCAGGCACGTCTGGAAGTTCTCTTTTTCTACAAACGTTAGGGATTCCGTAGTGTTTTTTAAGAAAAGGAGTGGCAGACATAACGATTGAAGATCCGCTTCGATATGGGTCACAACAAACTAATGGAGTAGTGAAAATATCCAGGTGCCTACAAGCACACTCGCAAGAGGCATAAAAACTTTTTAAGTCAATGACAGCGATTACCTTATCCATATTTGCCTCCTTTTTTGTGGGCGACAATTCTAATTATGAAAAAAATGAATAAGTAGTCTTGTAATGAAAATCAAAGATGGGACCGATATAAAAAGAATAATTTGTTACAATGACCAAAAAACACAGAAAAAACATCGATGCAATCTATGGTGAAAAAAATTATATAAGATGCCATCGAAAGTTTTTAGAAAGACATTGTCTTTACACTTAGTTAATAGGTTCTTTTTGCAATCATTGTAAATGAAAAACCACAAAACTATAATATCTCCGTTGGGGGTGTAGCTCAGCTGGGAGAGCGCGTCGTTCGCAACGATGAGGTCGCGGGTTCGAACCCCGTCATCTCCACCATATAACAAGAATAGGTTTGATACAGTAGTGTCAGACCTTTTTTCTTTGGCGGAAAGGGGATTTCTTCCTTTGTGCCAGTTTTTTAGAGGCTAGAAGCAGTAGTTTTATAAGCTGTTTTCTGGTCTCTTTTTATTTTGCCTTTATACTTTTTAACGATTTGAATACTTTTTAACGAT
>JAKSVD010000038.1 GCA_024408305.1 Bacilli bacterium
CCACTTGTTTCATCAAGGATCGTGATGCTTCCCATGTTAAGCGTGAGGATGGCTGCGTCTGTATCTGATGAGCCACCTGCATCTCCTGCTCCTGGATCAACTGGAGCTGGAGCTTCTTTGAATGAAACTGTAACGTTGTTGTTTGTTGAAGCGTTGAAGACATACTTTCCTTCAGCATTTGCAGCGATTGTCTTAGTTGAAGCTTTGTTCTTTGCATAGCAAGTAACAACAACCTTATCAACGACATATCCTTCTGCTGGAGTTGCAACGACTTCGACTTCGTCACCGTAGGCTGCTTTTGTTTTTGAAAGTGTTGCAGTTCCGTTTTCAGGAGTGTTGACCTTGACGTCGTACTCAGATGTGCATGCCTGATGTGAAGTAACAACACCCATGATTTCTGGAGTGCCCTTATAGTCTTCGAAGATACACTTAACTGTGATTAATTCGCCGTTCTGGATATCAGCTAAAGATGTGACAGCATCTTGAGGATTCTTGAAGTCCCATCCGCCATTTGTTGGATTGAAGAAGACTGCTGAATCAGTTGTTGTTGCACCGTAAAGCTGGATTGACTTACCTGTTTCTGGATTGACAAGTGTTGCGTTTCCATACTTATCTGTTCTATCTAATCCATCGACAACACCTGTGACTTCATAGACATTTTCTCTATCGTAAACAGCGTTTGTGTTTCCTGAGACAGCCTTTGCGATCATCTCATCGACCGACTTTTTAACGAGTTTAAGTTCAACGATTTCGATTGTGTGTGAAACTGTAACTGACTTTCCATCAATTGTTGCAGTTGCAGTGATTGTGACGCTACCAACAGCGACTGCTGAGACTTCGCCAGTTTCTGAAACTGTAGCAACAGCTTCATTTGATGACTTGTATGACCAAGTTACCTCAGTTCCGCCCTTAGCGGCTGCTGTAACATTTGCCTTAGCGCCAACGACAAGTGATGAAGGTCCTTCGATTGTTGCAGCTGGTTCTGACCATTCTGTACATTCACAGTAGACAATCTGTGGGTTGTTATTGTAGAAGGAGACGTAGCCATTGAATGAAACAATGTCACCAGCCTTTGGCTGTGATGCTTCTGTTTCTCCTGCTCTAGTGTGTAACCATGTGTTGAAGACCTTAGCTGCATAGTTAGCGTTGTTGAATGCTGTATATGTCTTGCCAGCGACTTCAAGAGTATATGTTGCGTTTCCTGATGATGAAACGGATACTTCTTTGATTGTTGCGCTCTTGACTTCGGCTTTTCTAGATCCGTCTTTGAATGCTAATGTTGGAGTGTTTGTTGCATCAATTGAGATTCCAACTGGAGTTGCAACACCTGGGTTTGAATCAAGTTTTGTAACTGTTGCGCCTGAACCGACTTCACGAAGACCTGAGTAGTCAGAGATTGAACCTGCGATATTGCAGACATCGCCTGCCTTAAGTCCTTCTGGAAGAGTTGCCTTATAAACTAAGATAGCGTGTTCTCCATCACCAAAGATAAGACCCTGCTGTGGATATTCGCCGATATACATTGCGTTGAATGCAACAGCTTCCTTATCTGCGACAACAAGCTTGCCATCCTTGTCTGTTGAATAGATGTATGCGAGGCTCATCTTTGCAACTGCGTTGACTAAAACATTGAAATCAGTTGATGCTAAGACTGTTGATTCTCCTCTTAAGAGGACTTCTGCATGGATTTTTGCCTTAATATCTGTGCCACCCTCTAATGAGTTTGGAACGTTAACAATTAACTTATCGCCTGATTCTGAGATTGAAAGAGTTGCTGCATATTCTGCTGCGACTGAATATCTGATAACGAATTCATAAGCTTCTCCATCGTCTGCTGTTCTTCTTGATGCGACGACGAGATCCTGGTCTCCAGCAATACCTTTTGATGACCATCCGGAATATGTTGGTTCAATACCAGCTAAGACCTTCTGAGCAAGATCTGCAAGGTCAACTCCCTGAGACTGTGAGTCAACAGAAGATGTTGGCTGATCTCCGTTTGAGTTTGATGGGGTTTCTCCACCGTTGAATGTGCAAGCTGCTAAAGTTGCGACAGCGAGAAGAGAAGTTGCAAGTAATACATTAATTTTCTTCTTCATTTTATGATTCCTCCTCGAAGAGATTACTTTTCCGACATGTGGAGCGTAAGTCCGGTGCCTTTGCATAGATTGACTTGGTATGTTGTTCTTCCGTTAGAAGTAACATACTTAACCAATCCGCCTGTGATGCTGATATATTCCACTTTACGAGTGTCGGTTCCTTTGCCTGTTGATTCGGCAATGGACTTCTCACCCTTAAAGAATGGGATGTCATCTTTGATACGTGTTAATGTATCTGGATATTTGATGGAGATTGAATCAGAGATTCTGATGTTCAATTCCTCGCTTGGGTTGTTCTTATCATGGCAGTAGAGTGTGAATGAATATGCGCTTGTTGTTGCGGTATTGACTGTTGCATATCCGCCTGTGCATACCAAATCAACCGAGACAACAGTGTTAATATACTCATCCGATGCGAATTTGCCGGCATTTCCGGTCAAAGGCTGGACTTTGTCTTCGTTGCCTGTTGATAAGATTTTGATATCTCCATCTTCGTGGTAATAGTCAGAATATGAAACGTCAACTAACTGAAGAGTTCCGTTATATTCAGAAACTGTTCCAGAGATTTCGAGTTCATTTCCAATAACCTGAAGTGGTGAATAAACGATGTATTGGGTGAAGATATACATGCCGTATCTTTGAGTGTACTTTGTGCCATCGGATTTGGTTTTCTCAAAGTCTCTTACGACATAACATGCGCCCTGGTCTGGTCCCACTGCTGCAACATATGCATCAAATGTAACCTTGCTTCCGTTCCAATCATATGGCAGGCCCTTAGAGTCCTTGCCATCGATAACGTCCTGAAGCGTAACCTTGACTGGGTCTGCGTAGTTGAAGTCAGGATCCTGTTCATCACTCCAAACATGGAGTTTCTTGGTTTGAGCCTGAACTGAGGCAGAAATGAATGCATCAGCGTATTCCTTTCCGCTTGTGCCCTTAGCTTTTGACCAGCCTTCCTGACAAAGAGCGAGGTTAACGCAGATAAAGTCATCAAGAACTGGATGTTCTTCTGTTGTTACCCAAACATAGATTAAGTAACGGCCACCTGTTGAATCTAAGGCTGGAGCGCCTTGTCCATCAGCCTTATCGGTTGATAAAACAATGTGCTTGGCTTCTTTAAGGAGTTTTCCGTTGTATTCTGAAGCACCATGTCCCCATGGTTCTAACATTCCGGTTGATTCTGGTGTATCAATGCAGTTATAACGGCCCTTGATTGTTCCTGAATCGCCAGTCTTTTGCTTGAAGTGAGCGGTATCTCCGTCGACCTTGGTGACAAGAGTAACTTCTCCGATTCCGTCCTTGAGGAATTCTTTTCCGTTGTAATCGTGGGTTAATTTTGTCTGCTTTGCGTAATCGACCCATTCTGCTTGCGTTCCAACTGAAGAATCTGCAGGAGTTCCGTCTGAAGAATTATCTGGATTGACAGATGGAGTTCCACCGCACGCGCATAATGCGAGCGCTGCGAATCCTAATAAGAATAAATTAAGAGATTTCTTCATAACTCCTCCTTATGAATTAACACAGTTCGACATAGCTTCATTGAATGCAGCATCGACTGTCTTCGATCCAAGTAAGACCGATGTTAAAAGTGAGCCGACTTGGTTTCTAGCATTTGCTGATCCGACAAAGACTGGAGATACGAAATATGAATCGAGCAAGTCAGATGAAACTTTCGCAACTTTGTTGAACAATGAAGAATTCTGAGCGTTAGAGAAGTCTTTGTATGTATCGGTTTCGTAAGATGAATATCTAACTGGCTGATAACCTGTCTTAACTGAATATAATGTGCTGTTTTCTGCGGTAGAAATGTGCTTATAAAAGAGCCAAGCTGCTGTTCTTTGTAGAGCATTCGCTGTATTGAACATCGTGATGGATGGGCCCTGAGAAACAACGGCTGGGTTGTTCAAGTCATAATATGGAACAGGTGCGACTCCTACTTCGAAGTTATCTGTGCCGTTATATGTGGTTCCACCTGTGGAGCCGATTGACATAATGATTTCTTCGGCAGTAAATTTGGTTGATGTATATGTTCCGTTGCCCGATGAACCCTTTGTGATAAAGAGTTTTTCGTCATACTTGGCTTTGAGATCGCTAACCATTGCTTTAGCCTGAGCATTGTCAAATAAGTAATGAGCACCTTTTGCGCTTGTGAATGGGATATTCATTTGCTGTGATAAGGTGATGTACATATTTGAATCAGAGTCATAACCTAATGGGGTGACGTCTGGATATGTTGATTTGATCTGGCGGCAAAGATTCCACATCTGATCCCATGTCTTTGGAACGCTCCAGCCATTTTCATCAAAAACGTTCTTGTTATAGAAGAGGGCTTCTGTTGATTTTGCAAATGGAAGTGAATAAACACCGCATTTAGGGTATGAATTACCTTCTCTCCAGAATGCATCTACGTAGTCGCCAACGCCAATTACATCATTGCCATTTTCATCTTTATGGCTTCCTTCTTCAGCGGTAAATCCGCAAGTTTCTGATTCAATGTAGTTTGTAAGGTCAACACAAACTCCACCGTGGCCTGATTCGAGATATTCGGCAACGTGGTCTGGATAACAGAACGCCATGGTTGGAAGAGTGTTAGTTGCAATGTTTTTCTTAATTAAGTCCTTAAGATCATCATAACCACCGGCAGCTGAACTTTCCTTGATTGTGATATTTGGGTATTTAGCATTGAAACTCTTGATTAAAGAACCAAGCAATTCCTTATTTGCCTTACCCATTGTATGCCAGAAAGTAACTTCAACTTCCTCACCGTTATAAACGGCTGGAACTTCGGTGCTAGGCACGCAAGTGTCATCACCTGGCTTTGAATTATTTGCGGTTCCGCATGCTGCGAGGCCAAGAATAGCGACAAGATCAAAAAGCCCATTAAGTTTTGTTTTTCTAGATTTCATTTTAAATCCTCCGTAATAGCCTTTCTCTTACTTGTAAGAGATTAAGCTGCAAATAGGCAGTTAGCGAGTGCATCAGAGAATGCCTGATCAACAGTCTTTGTGCCAAGCATGACAGCACCCATTAATGATCCAACTTCAAGACGAGCTGCTGAGCTTCCCTTGAAAGCTGGAGATGTGTAGTACCACTTGTTGTAATCTGATGTTGACATATAGTCTGCAACAGCCTTGACAAGAGTTGCTTTACCGGTACCTGTTCTATTCTTATAGATATCTTCCTGGAATGAGGATGTTCTAATAGGGTTATATCCGGTTTCAACTGACCAGATAGCGGAGTTCTTTGTGTTTGTAATGAACTTGTAGAATAACCATGCACCGATTCTTTCGTTCATTGATGCTGATGAGAAGAATGTGATTGATGGACCCTGCATGATGACCTTACCCTTTGAGAGGTCTGCCTGTGGAACTGCTGCAACTCCAACTTCGAAGTTTTCTGAATAGTTGTATGTTGTACCGCCAGTTGAACCGACTGTCATAAGAAGCTCTTCTGCAGTGAATTTTGTTGATGTGTATGTTCCTGAGCCAAGAATAGCCTGTGAGGTCCAATATCCCTTATCTGCATATTCCTTAAGCTTTGTAACAAAATTCTTAGCCTGATCGTTATTGAATAAGAAATGTTCCTTGCCCTCACCGGTTGTATATGGGATACCCATCTGTTCGCAATATGTGATATAGAAGTTTGCGTCTGAGTCATAGCCAAATGGAGTGACTTCTGGATATGTTGCCTTGATTGTTTCACAGAGTTTCCAGAGCTGATCCCAAGTTGTAGGTACTGACCATCCGTTTTCATCGAAGACTGTCTTGTTATAGAACATGACTTCGGTTGATTTTGAATATGGTAATGAATAATATCCAGGATACGCTTCACCATTCTTGGTGTAGTGATTTCCTTCATCAAGATAAGTAGCGACGATGTCATCAACGCCATTATCTCCTAAGCCGTTATCAACGCCGAATCCGATCTTCTTGGAATTCATATAATCGTCGAGTTTAACGACAGAATCTGAAGGAATATAGTCAGCAACGTGGTCAGGATAGCAATATGCCATTGTAGGTGTTGTCTGAGCTGGAATTGCTTTTGCGATTGCGTCTCTGATGTCATCATATCCACCCTGCTGTGAATGAGTGATCTTGACGTTTGGATAAGCCTTGTTGAAATCGGTAATCAATGTATCGAGTGTGCCTTGGTTAGTCTTACCCATTGTGTGCCAGAATGTGATTTCGCATGAAAGTGACTTTAAATCTTCTGGAACTTTTGGGTCAACCATATTCTCAGACACCGTTGGAGTGTTGTCTTTTGATGAGGTTGTTTCTGTTGGGGTTGTTGAGCCGCAAGCAACGATTGTTGTAAGGGCGATAAGTGAGATTACCCCAGTTAATAACTTGGATTTCTTCATAAATGTATTTCTCCTAAATATTACAGGCTTTTGCCAAGTAAATTGTTTAAATGGCCTATCCTTTGATACCGGCGCGGCCAACGCCTTTCATGATGTATTTGCGGAAGAAGATGAATAAGAGCAAGAGAGGGACGGTAACAAGGATTGTTGCGGCCATCTGAATGCCGTATTGTGGTTCTCCGGCTGATGTTGAGAACGATGAACGTAAACCGTTTGTGACAAGTCTCCATGATTCATCTTTTGCAGTAACTAACTGCGGCCAAACGTATGAGTTCCAAGAACCCATAAGCTTAAGAATGAAGATTGAGATCAGGGTTGGGGCAGCAAGTGGAACCATAACTTTCCATAAGAACTGCCAATCTGACTTTCCATCGACCTTAGCAGCTAAATAGAGTTCGTTAGGAATCTGCTTGAAGTTTTGTCTTAATAAATAAATATAGAAGACTGAAACCCAGAATGGGACGATCATGGATGCGAAGACTGAATCCTTATAGGTAAGCCATCCATTTACCATTCCATGTCCAAATTCATACCATGGTAGTTTAGCAACGGTAATATAGTTTGTAATAACCATCATTTCGCCAGGAATCATCATAGTTGCAAGAAGGATGCTGAAGATGAGATCTTTGCCGTGGAAGTTGAGTCTTGCAAAGGCGAAAGCGGCGAGAATTGTTGTGATAAGTGTTCCAATTGTTGAGATAACGCCAACAATGAGAGTGTTTCCAACATATGTGACGAAGTCGAATGTGTTGAAGACGGTGATATAGTTGCTCCAGAGGACAGTAACAGGGAAGAAAGTCTGAACGTTTCCACGGATTTCTGTTGTGCTCTTAAGCGAAGTGATGATCATCCAATAGAATGGGAACAGGATGATAACGCTCATGAAAAGCAGGAATCCATAAGTGATGATAGACCCGATGATCTTACCAACTTTCTGTGCGCGTGCTAATTGCGCTGCGTCCGTATGACCTTCTTTAATAACCAAAGTCATGGAGGAAGTTTCAATTGCCTGGTATTCAGCTGAAGCTTCTCTTTCGGCTTGTTTTTGTTCGCGGCTCTTCATACCGAAGAGTTTCTGAATGAAATTTCTTGAATCGTATTCCATATTAATAATGAACCCTCTTCTTTGATACTTGGAACTGAATTGCAGTGAAAATCATGATGATGATAAACAAGAGCAAGGCAGCCGCTGCACCTCTAGCAACGGTATCAGGCTGTTTGATACAGTCGTAGATGTAATAAACAATTGTGTACATGTTCTTCGTGGAACCTCCGTCTGTTGATGGTGAGCCGAATAAACCAACAACCGATGTATATTCCTTAAATGAACCGATGAACGATGTAATCATGATATAGAGAATCTGTGGGGATAACATAGGAACTGTGACGTTCATGAATGTCTTGAACTTGCCCGCACAGTCGATCTTAGCGGCATCGTAGTACTGCTTATCGATATTTTGTAATGCTGAAAGGAAGATAAGAATCTTATATGGCAGTGAATGCCAAACGATATAAATGCATAAGGCAATCATACCGTGGCTCCAAGGAGCCGCTCTATCAATCCAGAAGAACGAATCTCCTAAATTAAAGATATAGTTCAAAATACCTTTGGAGTCGAATAAGACTGCGAAGACCATGCCGACGGCGATTGCGTTTGTGACGTAAGGGACGAAAAAGATGGTCTGGAAGATTTTTTGGAATGCTTTAATGGAGTGTAAGCAAACGGAGATTAACAATGCGATGACGATTGATGCAGGGACGGTAATGAAAGTGATGAGCATCGTATTTGGAAGGGCGTATTTTATGACGTCCGTCTGGAAATATACGGTGCAAGCGATTCCGTCGCTGTCAATTCCGGTATATGTCTTAGTGACAGCATCGTATGTCGTGTTCCAACGATATATCGTCTCTTGGGTGGTTGTTCTACCAGCAAGAGTCAAAACGTTAAGGAAGTTGTCGAAGGTAAAACCATCAGATAAACCCGTTGTGTAGTTGTAATTCTTTAAGAATGCAATTACGACGGTATTGATCAATGGGTAAAAGGTGAAAATGGCCAAAAGGATGATGACTGGAGCAAGATATAACCATGCTTTCCAGTTATTCCTTTCGCCGGCATCCGCGGAAACTCTCTCTTTTCTTTTGAAGAGGCCTCCGAAGAAGTCTTTAACTTTGCCTAGTACGTTAGCCATGATTAGATAATCCTTAATTCATCGCCTTCGAGTGAGAATGCAAAGCACTTATGTGGCTTGACGGTACACTTAACGTTTCCAACTTCGACTTGGACGAATGCGTCGATGAGGAACTTAGTGTCTGATAATGCTTCAGGGTGCTTTGACATAAGCATGATGTCACGTCCCATGGTGAGGATGCGTCCGCATTCGAAATCAAATGTACCGTTTGGATCAACGATGATACCTTCTGGTCTAATTCCGACTGTGCAATCCTGGTCTGGAACGTCTTTTTCTGTGATGTCTCTAACAACCTGGTCTCCAACATAGACCTTGTTGCCTTTGATTTTGCCTTTAAATAAATTGATTGGTGGGGTACCAAGGAAGTTAGCAACGAATTTGTTGCATGGGTTGTTATAAACTTCCTGAGGAACGCCTCTCTGCTGTTCTACACCGAGCTTCATAACAACGATTTCGTCGGAAATTGACATAGCTTCTTCCTGGTCGTGAGTAACGAAGACGGTTGTGATTCCAGTTGACTGCTGGATTCTTCTGATTTCTTCACGGGTCTGGAGTCTAAGACGAGCATCTAAGTTTGATAAAGGTTCGTCTAAGAGTAAGACTTTTGGTTTCTTAACGAGAGCTCTTGCAATAGCAACACGCTGCTGCTGACCGCCTGAAAGCTGATTTGGCTTTCTTTCAAGGAACTGTTCGATTTGAACAACTCTTGCGGTCTCACGAACGATCTTATCGATTTCATCCTTTGTGAGCTTTCTTCTCTTAACTGCTGGTTTGCCATCTTCATCAAGAAGCTGGTTGCCATTTTCGTCGAGCATCTTTTCCTCAATTCTTAAGTTGGTAAGAGGGAAAGCGACGTTCTTGTAGACAGTCATGTGAGGGTAAAGAGCATAGTTCTGGAAAACTAATCCGATACCTCTTTTTTCTGGTTCAAGGTCGGTGACGTCCTCATCGCCAAACCAGATTTCTCCTTCTGATGGTTCAAGTAAGCCTGCAATCATGTAAAGAGTTGTTGACTTACCGCATCCGGAAGGACCTAAAAGACCTACCAATTTGCCATCTGGAACCGTGATGTCCAAAGCATTGACTGCATAAGTGTCAGGAATGCCTTTCTTAGGGTTACCAGGGAAACATTTGGTAAGATTTTTGAGCCTAATCTCCATAGAGACTCCTCCTATTAAATCTTTTGACGATTTATTATAAATAATACATTTGTATTCAAACAAGAAAAAAAGCCAGTCAGTATGTAATATTTTTATAAATTACATATCTGTCAGCGGCTTTAACTTACAAATACTATTTATTTGTCGCTCTTTTCCCTGAGGTCATTCCAAATTGAATTCTCGTTTAATGCAGCTTTTCTATTGCCCGCATCCAGGAAATGTTCAGACTCAGTTTGTGATGCTTTTGCAGCAAGCCTATTCATCTCTTCATAAGAAACATAGACTGATTTTTCTGAAGAATCGACCATATAAGTCAAGGCGAGATAATCATGCAAACAAAGACCGTCTTTTCTAACAGCCATCATGGAGAATGATATGATGAGAGGAATGCCAAAAGACACCAAAGAAAGAAGGATTTCAAGGAATAATTGGAATAGTTGCCTTCTTAAAAAGACTGTGAATTTTGGCGATAGGGCATTTGGAGAAAGCAAAGAAATATTCATTATTCTCATTCCAATATTTTGCCAACCTCTTCTTCCACTGATTAAAGGGATGACGAATTCAAAAACAAGGAAAGAGAGAGTGATTGAGACAGGAATGAGAATGAGGTTGATGTAGATTGTTAAAAGGTTTCTAGCTTCAATGTATCCTGGAGCATTTTCAATACGATTAACACCCCTATCATAGGCGGATAAATAGAACTTATTCATTTGCTCTTCGGTAAGAGATGGATTTCTTACAGGTTTGTCGTCTGAATCCAAAAGGAAAAACTTAATACCAGATTCTTTTTCTATACTAAAACTGCCATATTTATCAGCTGAATATACATCAGGTCCATAGCCTTCATTTGTTGAATCTTGTGAAAAATAATTAGGGTTTGAATAGAAATTTACTAGGGCATCGTCAATTAATAGGTTTTGTTCTTCAAAAGTCTTATCCGCATAATATTCCGGAAGCGTAACTAAATTGTTATCAGTTGAGTCGTCACAAACATAAAGACCAGACTCCTTGGATATACGAATATACGTATCGAACGCGTCGTTGTAGGCAGGCGAAGCTTCAACGATCAATCTAGAGACAAACAAAAAGCCTAGTGTGCCGAAAAGAAGGAAAAAGACTTCCAGCACTATCATTACTAGACGTTTTCCAAAAGGAGCTTTCAAGTATTCGACTTCTTCTTTTTTGTTTTGAGAAATACTAGGGTTTTCCATATGTTTTCCACTACTTTTCTTCGTTTTTGAGATTTTCTAAACGCATTCTTTCCGCATTGATTTTAACTAAATCGCTAGAATTAACAACGGTAGATGAAGCTAATCCATGCAGAGATTGATTCTCGCTTGTGACTAAACTTAAGATGATTGAAGCGACGGTCAAGAAAGCACCGACAATAACGATCGCAGACATTGTCGTGACGTTCCCTCCGATATTGAACAGCGGCATTGTCAAAACATCGGTTCCAAAGCTAAGGAATCCAGCAAAAGGTAGGAATAGAGAATATTCAACTAACTGAACCATTCCACGAATCAGAATTTGATACCATTGGAGAGGGCCATTATGTCTATCAGCCACTTCTAACTTAGATACGCGCTTGCCAATTGTTATACCTGTAAACTTGATCATTGGTATCACAACGAATGTGATGATTGACGCTAAAATATAAGAAAGAAT
>JAKSVD010000039.1 GCA_024408305.1 Bacilli bacterium
TAGAGCTGAAGACCCTTTTCATAGGAATCGCTATATAGGTTATATGGAGCATGCGATGGGATATATAAGAGCGCATTGTAGGTAATCATTCCATCAACGGAAACAAAGAGAGATGCTAGAGGATCCTCATAGTCTTCGAACTTTTCCTTATAGAAGGAATTCATTTCCTCATCTGTGACTTCTTTCTTATTCTTTTTCCATAATGGGATCATTGAATTAAGAGTTGAGTCTTCGATGTAATCCTCGTATTCGTCTGTAAAGTCGCCATTAGCGTCTTTTTTCTTGCGTGACTTCTTCTCAAGCATCTTGATTGGATAACGGATGTAGTCGGAATATTTCTTGACTAAATCCTTGATTGACCAGGTCTCTAGATACTTCCTGTAGTTGATTTCATCGGTTGATTCCTTAAGGAAAATCTTGATTGATGTTCCTGTTGTATCTTTTTCCGCTTCTTCGATTGTGTAGCTAGATTCACCGTTTGACGTGAATGTATAAGCTTCATCTGAGTTAACGGTTTTGGTGGTCACTTCTACTTTTGAGGCAACCATAAAGACGGAATAGAAGCCAACACCGAACTGACCGATGATATCGATATCTTGTTTCTCTTTGGCTTCCTTAAACTTGGACATAAAGTCCTTGGAGCCAGATTTTGCGATTGTGCCTAAGTTGTTAATAAGATCATCCTTAGACATGCCGATGCCGTTATCACTGATGGTGATGATGTTATTGCCCTCATCTAAATCAATGCGGATTTCGTAATCATTTGGCTGGATTGTACCTTCACTTGTGAGGGCCACGTATTTATGTTTATCAATAGCGTCGCTTGCGTTGGAGATGAGTTCCCTTAAGAAGACATCACTATTGGTATAGATAGAGTTGATCATGAGATTGAGCAGCTCTTTGGATTCTGTAGCAAATTCTTTTGTTTCTTTCATTGCGTTTCTCCTTTTTTCTTTGGACGAGTCTATTCTAGCACCCTTTTTAGCACTGTAAAGGGTTGAGTGCTAAATATTTGCATTGTTATGAATATGCTTTGGTAGCGCTACACAACATGTATTTTGGCATTAATCATTGCCTCTAGAGAACTAGATAGTAATATTACACGTATGAAAAGAAGAGTGATCCAGGTCATATTGTTAGTGTTGTATGTCGGTCTTATCGGTTTTTTCACTTATCAGTGCCTGCAAACCGGAGCACAATCCACCAATTCTTCTAATGTTGTCGGTAATGTTGTTGCGGACACAATCGAGGTGACCACTCCTATTGAAATAGATAGAAACGAGCAGTATTTTGCCCTCATTAGAAAACTGATTGGGCATTATGGATATTTCGTAATTCTTGGTGGAGTATCTTTCTTGCTCTATCACTCGATTACCGAAATTAAGCTAGGATATAGACTTGCCCTACATCTCGGAATTGGTTTTATCTTCGCTTTTATTTCAGAATTCTTGCTTGAAGCTTCAGCCGATGGCAGAGGTCCGTCATTCGGAGATGTCATGATTGATTATTCAGGGTTCCTGACATTATCGCTGATATTCGTAATAATCATTCTGATAATTCATTTGAAGAAAAGAAAAGCCAATGGTTAACGGTTGCCGTCCCATTGGTATTTTTTTAAATCTACTCGGTAATTGACGACGTCAATTCCGTCTTCAAGAAGTCTATTCTTTTGAACTTCAATCCCGCCGATATCGCCAAAATTGGAAGCTAAACCGCCTTTTGAATTAACAACCTTATAGCAAGGATGGCCAATAGGGTCCGGATTTACGTGAAGAATGTTACCCACTACTCTTGATAATTTAGGATCACCCAAATATTCAGCGATTTGTTTATAAGTCACAACTTTGCCTTTAGGGATAAACGTTAGGTATTCGTATACTCTATCTTTCAAACACATGAGAAATGTTTTCTTTCTAATCTATATTATATATAAGTGTTTCTTTTTTCTCTCTATTCGTTATAATGCGTTCGAGAGGTATTCAATATGTACGGTAAAAATGCATGGGAAAAATATGACGAAGCCCAATTAAAAGAAGTCATGGACCTCGCTGAAGACTATAAGAAATTCATCACCGATGCCAAAATCGAAAGAGAAGTCGTCGTTGAAAGCGTTAAGGCTCTTGAAGAGGCTGGATATAAGCCATTTGCATACGGAACTAAATATGCGGCTGGAGACAAGGTCTACTTTGTAAACAAGAAGAAAAACGTCGTTGCTTTTAAGATCGGCACCGCTCCAATCACCAAAGGCTTAAGAGTGTTAGGTGCCCACATCGATTCACCAAGATTAGACGTCAAGCAGAATCCATTATACGAAAGCTCAAACATCTGCTTCTTAGACACCCACTACTACGGCGGCATCAAGAAATATCAGTGGACAGCAACTCCTTTAGCAATTCATGGCGTTGTCTGTAAAAAAGACGGAACTTGCGTGAATGTTGCAATCGGAGAAGATGACAACGACCCAATCGTCGGCATCAACGAATTATTAATCCACTTATCGGCAACTCAACTTCAAAAACCAGGCTCCAATGTCGTTGAGGGCGAAGACCTTGATCTTACAATGGGATCACGCCCAACAAAGAAAGGCGAGAAGGATTCCGTTAAGGAAACAGTCTTAGCAATTCTCAAAGAGAAATACGGCATGGAAGAGGAAGATTTCCTCTCGGCAGAACTTGAAGTAGTTCCTGCTGGAAAGGCTAGAGATTTCGGCTTAGATAGATCAATGGTCGCTGGCTATGGCCATGATGATAAGTGCTGCGCATATTCATCACTTAGAGCATTGCTCGATATCGATGAGACTCCTGAATATACATCATGCGTCGCTCTTGTTGATAAGGAAGAGGTCGGATCCAATGGTGCTTCCGGCGCTCATTCTAGATTCTTTGAGAACTGCATCGCTGAATTAGTCGAGGCAACAGGTGAGCCTTTATCAAGACTCAAAGACGCTCTATCAAATTCATATATGCTCTCAAGCGACGTATCTGCATGTTACGATCCGTTATATGCATACACAATGGAGACTAGAAACGCTTGCTATATCGGCAATGGTGTTGTCTTCAATAAATACACAGGCGCTAGAGGAAAATCTGGCTGCAATGACGCTAACGCTGAGATGATTGGCTGGATCAGACGCGTCATGGATGATGCAAACGTCAATTTCCAGACAGCTGAACTTGGCAAAGTTGACCAGGGTGGAGGCGGCACAATCGCTTATATCCTTGGCAACCTCAACATGAACGTCATCGATGCCGGCATGGGAGTCCTTAATATGCACGCTCCAATGGAAGTCATTTCCAAAGCAGACTTCTATGAAGCATACAAGGCATATCAGGCATTCCTTACAGCAAAGTTCTAAGATTAGGTAACAAAAAATGCCGGTTATTCCGGCATTTTCTTATGCTTTCTTCTTAAAATATGAAGGTATTTCCTTAAACCATTTTATTGAATCTTTGTAATCAAGGGAGAAACTTAGGATAGCAAATACGATTAAGCCAAAGACTGATAAGGTAATTGGACTAGGAACGCCAGGAATTACAAATGGCAGTCCGCTTCTCATATACATGAAATCTCCTTCAAGCCCAAACCATCTATCCACCACTTCACAGTTAAATAAATGGATGAGACAACCTAAGACAAGCCAGAGATAATAACGCATCGATGGCTTAAACTTCCCGCTCGCGTATTCAAATAAAGGGATCATCAGCAATCCAGTGTGTTGTAGGACGGATTTTAAGATTGGGAAATTCATCACATCTTTATTGAAGATATCTCCAGGCATTGCAAATGTGAGAATCGCGCCAACAAAACCGAATAAATAGAAGATTTTCTTGCCAGTCTTCCAATTTGTTAATGCGATTATCGGCAGGATTACTCCGCCTAAATTACATGGATACATTGGCCAGAGCCACGGGATTGTTGTGTGTTTGAACGCAACATAAATAATTCTCCAGAGGATTTCGAAGACAAGATGGAAGATTGCAATACCCCTTAAGGTCCACTTCTTTTCCTTATCGCCGATTTTCTTTGAAGAAGCAATGAAATAAATCGTAATCAAGACGATGATAACAACAATTAAACTAATCCAATAAATTAAAGGATATTCTGTTGAGACTGGGTTGCCCATATCTCCTGTAAGCCATTTAAGAAACATATCTATATGATTTTGATTTAAACGTAATAGTTTTTGGGAAGAATTCCAAAAACCAATCTATATATTAGTGGAGGTAATAATTCTAGGCAATGGCCTCATTTTCCAAAGAAAACGGGGCTGTTAAGAAATAAAAAGTGAGATGCACCCCAAATCCTGGACAAAAACAGGAAAGGGATATTTTTCATGAAATACGATTGGTAATTCAGCTATTTCATTGCTCTAAACGAACTATCATTAACACTTAGGTTTATAGAGAAAAGACTAGGTTATAGCCTTATTCGATCCAGTTCTTCAATTGTTCAAGCTTACTATCTGTGTAAAACCTATCATCGGCGTGTTTGAAGTTATGTTCCAAGACATATTTGACATTATCGGGGTCAAGATATTCTTTTAATTTAGAAGATAGAGCCTCACTTTGGAGATAAGGAACGGTAATATCAACGTCTCCATGAGTGATAAACACTTTAAGGTTTTTATCCAAAGAACTATCGATATGGTTATATGGCGATAATTCTTTTAGATATTGCCCATCTTTAGATAAAGGGTAGTCGAAGTATTTGGCAAGATCGGAATCTTTGCTTTCCAATCGTTTATTAGAACCAACAGCCGACAACAACCAAGTAGGCACTTTAAGTTCATTCCAATCGGAGGAAACACTTTCGATGTTGGATAATCCGTAATAATCAATCAAGGTGCCGATCTTATAGTCAACTGGCGCGTCCAGTTCTTCTTCTCCGATAAATTTGGTATCCCTATAAGAGTCATTTGATGTAAGAGTAGCCATCGCGGAGAGATATCCGCCCGCGGATTCACCCCAAAGAGCAAGATTTTGGGCGTTATAACCGTATTCTCCACTATTCTTGGTTAAGAACCTAAGCGCGCTTTTAACGTCGTTTAAAGAAGCTGGGAACAAGGCTTCACCTGATAAACGGTAATTGATTGAAGCAACGGCATATCCTTGTTTTCGAAAATAATCATACATGAATCTAGATTGTCTAGAACGAGAATCGTTATAGCTGAACCCGCCTCCATGTATCAACACTAATAAACGGGGATTGGTCACATCTTTTGGAAGGTATAAATCTAGGGTGTTAGCCTCAGATAGGGAAGAGTATTTGATATCCAGTAAACTCTGCCCTTCGAATTTATCTTTAGTGAAGTCCTTCTTAGGAGAGAACATGTTCTGGATGACTAGATTAGTCGTGTTAAGATCGCATATAGAGAGCACCCCCACACTTAAGGTAAGGACACCAACGATAGATAAGGCTATCAATAGAGGTTTCTTTTTCATAACAGTAATAATTATAAACAATACCCCCAGAAACGGAAGTTAATGGGGGATTGTTGTTAAGTGAAGATTAAGCTTCTTTCTTTGAGAACATGCTGCTGATTGAGATTACGAGGAATCCAACAACTGCAAGGATGATTGAAGTTAATGCTTTAGCGCAGACAGGATACATATAAGGTTCGTTGATGTGTAATTCTGAACCCCATGTAAGAGCCATTTCGTAGATTGATGCCTTAGCCTCAAAGACAGCGATGAGAATCATGAAGACTGCAATCGCGATGACCAAGAGGTCTACGACTACATCAATTGCCTTCTTAGCAACGCCTTCCACTTTGATTAGAGGAAGTCCGATTGCCAATGCGCTCAAGACGATAGCGATGATTGAATAGGCAACAACTGATGGGAGGGTTGGATCCTGCATTGCGAAGTATCCGTAGCATCCGTTATATGCGGATGAGAAGAGGATCAATGAGACGAGAGCAACCAAGATTGAGAGAACTGCACCGATATTAAGTGGAGAAACAAACTTTTTCATCTTATTCTTCCTTTCCTGCCTTAAGTGCGATGTAGGCATAGCCTAAGATGCTGAGGCCTGTGATGACTGCTGAGCCGATTGTGACGCCTGAGAGAATCTTATCGTAGTATGTCTTGACATAGACGATGTGAGTATCCTTTGAGTAGCCGTTTGTGACGTTGCAGTTCAAGAATGTGTATAAGGCATGGTGGACAGCATCCTGGATGTGCTGCTGCATATCCATATCATCCTTTAAGCCTTCGACTGTGAATTCGCCCCAACCGTTAACACCGTTTTCGATGTTCTTGGTTGATGATGAAGTAAGCATGGAGTCTGTGCCGTTGATGATTGAGTCACGAGCGTTCATGTAGTATGCAGGGTTGACCATGTCGGTAACTGCATAGCCCTTGAAGTCCCACTCTTCACGTAAGATGCCTGTCATTAAACCGTGGTGAGCTGATGAGAAGGTTGAACCTGCTCTATTGAATGCTGTCATAACAGCAAGAGCGTGTTCGTCTTCGATTGCCATCTGGAATGCTCTTAAGTCGCATTCTCTAGCACGCTGCTCAGACATGAATGGGGCAACGCCTGATCTATTCATTTCGGTGTCGTTAAATGCATAATGCTTCAAGCAGGTGACTAAGCCGTTAGCCTGAGCTTCTTTAGCGAAGTCATTGCCACAGTGTGCAAGCTGGACTGGATCCTCTGAATAGTATTCGTGGTTACGTGAGTTATATGGAGTTCTGTGGATGTTGACGCCTGGGCCCCAAACTTCAGCTACGCCTGACCACAATGCAAGCATTGATAAGACTTCACCAGACTTTTCAACTGCTTCGTGTGACCATGTTGCACCGATGACTGGCATTGTTGGGAGTGGACGCATTTCGATGTTTGCATATGGGTCGTCATCTGGGCAATCGTATTCTGTGTTTGCTGGGTTCCAGTCGGTTGCAAATGTACCTCTCTGAGCATCGTAGCCAACAGGTCCGTCTGTTGTCTTCATTGCTGGAGATTCAATTGATGGGATGGCATCCCAGTCCTGGCCACCACCCTGTGTTACGCACTGGATGGCTTCTTCAAGCTTAACCTGTTCGACGAGCAATGTGAGACGTGGGTCATCATATTCGATCCATTCGCCCTTTTCTGGCTTCATGCCTGAGAAAGTATACTTTGTATCTTTGCCCCAAACGACATTCTTGCCGTTGTTATCAGTCTTATGAACTTCGTAGACTTTGCAGGTAAGACCCTTGACCATATCGTCTGTATAGTTGAGTCCTGAGTAGGTCTTTGGCCATGTCTTATCCCAGTTGCCACGTGATAATTCGACGATGTCTGACTGCTTGAATGCAGACATTTCCATATCCTGGAGCTGGTTCTCGATGACTTCTCCACTCTTGGAGTAGAAGATTTCGATCTTTCCGATGTGGAGTTTTCTTGCCTTGGTGTCATCGCCGTTATAGTCCATCTTGTCAGATGTGCTCTTGCCTTTTGATGCAAGGACATTGTTAAGTGCGTCGTGAGCGCCATTACCGATTGCGAATGTATAGTCGCCTTCGTTTAAGATGTATGCGCCTTTGACGTTATGATGGGCATAATTCTTATCGTATGAAGCAAAGTACTGGTAGTCGCCGGTGATCTTGACTGTTGTCTTTTCCCCTGGCTTCAAGGACTTTGTCTTTTCGTATCCGACTAACTGGATAGCTGATTTCTCAACATCTCCTGTCTTCCATGGAGCGCTGACATAAAGCTGGACTGAGTGTCTTCCTTCAACATCGCCAGTATTTGTGACTTCGACTTCTGCAGTGACTGTTCTATCTCCATCATTTGTTGTGATGCTCTTAACTGTTTCCTGGAAGGTTGAGTACGAGAGACCGTATCCATATGATCTAACGACTTCATCCTTATAATCCCAGACTGTTGCATGTGGCTTTGCTGTGTCGCGGTTAGCTCCGGTATGTGCAACTGATGCATTACCCTGGCCCATAACGCAGTCAAAGTAACGTGTTTCATAATATCTATAGCCGATGTAGATGCCTTCAACTTCTGGCATATACCATGAGCCTTTAGTGTTCTTGAGATCTGGATCATCAGCTTTGAGGTTGCCCCAAGTGAAGATGCCATAGTTCTGGTTAGCAGCTGAAACGCTTGCTTTAGCAGCCATCGTGTCGACTAAGTGACCTGAAGGAGCGACCTTACCTTCAATCACATTGGCAACTGCCTGGAAGCCATAGGTTCCTGGAAGTCCGACCCAAAGGACTGAATTTGCTTCATATTCTCCGCCTTTTTCAAATAATTCTGGGAGATCGAGCGCGGAATCTGAGTTAACGAGGACAACAACGTTCTTGAAGTTAGCTTTTGCATACTTGATTGTTGCCATTTCTCTAACAGATAAGCCTAAGACATCGTGGTCATCATCCCACTGTCCTTCAACTGCTTTTCCTTCTGCACCCGGGAGGTAGTAGCCGTTTTCGCCGCCTCTTCTACCGATGACGATGATAGCGTTATCGCCCTTATCAACTGATGCGACCAATCCAGCTTCGTCTGGGGATGCATCATTGAGTGTGAGCTTACCTGACTTGAGGTCTTCGAACTTGTCGGTGATAGCCTCATATTTAGCTGCGATGTCAGCGTTGATGGTGAAGCCATTATTTGTTAAAGCAGTCTTAAGGTTGATCTGTTCGCTTTCAACTGGCTTTGAGCCCATGGTACCACCGATGAATGGTGAATAGGCTGCCCTTCCGAGCAATGCAACGCTCTTTGATGCGAGTGGGAGGGACTTATTCTCGTTCTTGAGAAGTGTTAAGCCTTCCTCGGCAATTTTGATTGCAGAATCTTTCTGGTAATCATACATGCCCTTTGTTGTTGTAAGATCAAATCCTGTTGCTTCTTTGCTCTTGACTCTGAAATTGTAGAGATCGACGTTTGGATCGACTTCCTCTGTGACAATTTCAGTACTGGTTGTGCCAAGCATGCCGTCAACCCATGATCTGTATGAGTTTACAACAGAGGTAGCACCAAGTGAAAAGGCAAGGATGCCGGCGAAGATGCCGGAGACACCACGGACAACATGTTTTGTCTTTCTTGTGATTTTCATATCTTTCCTCCTGAATATTTTTTAAGACGATCGCTCGTCTATCAACCTATTTTTTTAAGCCTTTGATTAATTGGCTTTCGAATTCTGGGGTCCACCATTGCTGGTAACCCTTCTTATATGGATGAATCGGATCGGCCATATAAGAGTTGTAATCACTCATAGAAATGTCATTGAATTCTTCGTTGTTGAACAAATCTATGATGCTTACCGATACGTTTTCTTTCTTGTTCCACTTCTCCATCACCTCATAGGATTTATCGATGAGTTTGGAATAATCGCTTCCCTTAGGATTGATGGACGACTTCTCTCCTTTATCGGAGAAATAAGAGCCGGAATAGAGGAACACTGGACATAACCAGATCTCATTTACGTAACCAATGATGTATTCAAGTGCTCCCAGAGTGGTCTTTGTATCGAATGACGTTAAGTCGTATGAAGAGGAGACTTCTCCCCACTTATCAAGGCAATTAGAGCGAGCGTCATTGGTGGATATCTGCAAGACAAAGGCGTCCACTTTTTCTTCTTTATTGAATTCCTTGGTCTCAAGCAGTCTCCTGAAATAGGAATCGCCTTTCCTGTTTGGGACATCCATCAAGGTTGTTCCGGTAACTGCTTCCTTGCGGCAGATAGCGTTGGAATTAGCTCCGATGTAATCCGCCATCGAGATATTGTTTGATTTATATCCGAGGGTGACCGATGAACCTAACCAATAGATGGTTTTTCCCGTAAGCTCAGTCTCTTTTGCCACTATCTTATCGAGATCATAATCGCTGCTATTGCCAGCACATGAGACAATGGATAGAGGACATAGGGCAACAAGAGTCAAACAGGCTAATTGTTTCGAAATAGTCTTCTTTTTCATACCAAGTTTTTGAAGTAGCAATACTTTATCATCTAGGCAATAAAAGAAATTAAAGCCGGCAAAAGACACAAAAAAAACAGGACATTTCGACCTGTTTTGACATAACTTGCATTTTTTTGGCTTAATTCTGCTATTTATCTTCTAATGGGAGCAATATATCAAGCGAGAATGTGCCATTTTTGGCTTCAATTCTGGCGTTTCCTCCATATTTCTCAACTAGGAAGATGATGGACTTAATGCCGTAACCATGACCTTTACCGCTTTTGGATGTCTTTGGAATTTCACCATCGATTACCAGTTCTTTCAAGCACCAATTCTCTACATGCACATAGCACATGCCCCCACGCTCAAATATCTTTAAATCAATATAGCGTTTGCTCTTGTTGGAGCATTTTAGATTAGATTCAATCGCATTCTCGATAATGTTGCCGAATAAGGAATATACATCGTTAAATTTGATCCTCTGGATTAGAGAACCGTCCGCGATAACCGAAAGGGTAATCTCGTGCTTTGCACAGCTCATTCCCGCTTCGGTCAAGACGCAATCTAGAGCAGGGTTCCCCGTCTTCCCAATCGAGCCGTAGAATTCAACCGATTTTTCAAGGTTATCGATGATTTCGCCCTTCTCCTCGACATTATCCATCGCTTTTAAGGCGGCGATTTGATGCTTCAGGTTATGGCAAATAGCTCCAATTTCATCAGCATTTTTCTTGGCGGTATGGTAATATTCGCCCTCTAAGATAATTCTTTCTTCAAGCTGTTCATTTGATTCTTGAAGTTTACCGATATTGAAAATGCCCATGAGCATGAGAAGCATCAATAACGCCAAGACGGTTGAATATAATTCATATCCGATTGCAATTGCTATTTCATTGAACAATTCCCCTCGATTGTGGCGGATATAGACCCATAAGAAAATCATGACTAGGAAGAAGGCTGATTCTACCAAAATGGAGGAATTAGGAATCTTATTCGCGTGTCGTAATTTCAATTTATCCACTAAATAGAAGAATATTAGGTATGTTACTAGGTATATGCCACCAAGTAATGCAAGATATCCGAACTTATCGTATTCGGTACCTGGGACAACCCCGAAAGAACGCATTATAAGAACGAATAAATGATGGCAGAAATTTTGAACGACAAAAGATTCGACCGCAAAGAAGAAAGCGTTTGGTAGAGGCAGGTCAAAGCAAAGAAAAACCTGAATCAAGGTAAATGCATAAGCAATGAGATAAAAGAGAAGATACTGAAAGAACGGGGTCAAGAATGACAATAATTCTGGACCGGTGAAAAGTGTGGAAATTATTAATGTTATGCCTAGCGATAATGATAACCGCAGCCAAAACAATCTGCGGCGAGGGAAACGGCAGAACATCAAAGCTACCGGAATCAGGAGCTGAAAATAGAATTTGATCATAAGCTTCTAAAATAGACCATCATAGCGTCCATAAAACCCTTTTTATGAGAACGCGAAATCGGAAGGTTAACCCCTCCTACTTTAACCGAATCACCTTTGATGAGAGTGACATGGGTCATATTGACCAAGAAGGAATTGTT
>JAKSVD010000004.1 GCA_024408305.1 Bacilli bacterium
TCAACATACAAAGGAGAAAGACCCATAGATGGTTCATCTAAGAGCAATACTTTAGGGTGTGACATCATAGCTCTTCCAACTGCAAGCATTTGTTGTTCTCCGCCCGAAAGTGTTCCCGCTGTTTGCTTAGATCTCTCCAAAAGAATTGGGAACTTTTGATACACGGTCTTGAGAGTTTCTTCTATTTCTTTTTTGTCACTTCTCGTATAAGCGCCCATCAATAGATTGTCCTTAACGCTCAACTCAGAGAAAACGTGTCTTCCCTCAGGAACCTGGCTCAAGCCTAGATATACGATCTTATTGGCCTGAGTTTTGGTTAATTCAACCTGTTCGACAGTTGTTTCCCCGGTCTTTTTATCTTTCTTCTGCGCCATTAGCTTTATTGAGCCTTCTTTGGCCTTCAGAAGACCGGAAATCGTGTGGATGATTGTTGTCTTACCCGCACCGTTTGCGCCGATTAGAGCGACGATTTCGCCCTCATTTACCTCGAAGCTGACGCCTTGAACGGCTTTGATCATGCCGTAGCTGACATGTAGATTATTTACTTCCAGTATCGCCATCTTCGTCTCCTAAATATGCTTTAATAACTTCTTCGTTTGATAAGGCCTCTTCGACCTTGCCTGACGTTAAGACTTGTCCGAAGTTCAATACGGTTACCTCATCACAGACTCCAGACACAAGTTTCATGTCGTGTTCGATTAATAGGATTGTCATATCAAATCTATCTCTGACTAATCTAATCGTGTTCATTAATTCCTGTGTCTCTTCTGGGTTCATTCCTGCTGCAGGTTCATCCAATAAAAGAATCTTAGGGTTTGTAGCTAAAGCTCTAGCAATTTCTAATTTTCTTTGCTTTCCATATGGAAGAGATGAAGCTAATTCTTTTCTCTCGCCATATAAGCCAAAGACTTTTAATAATTCTTTTGCCTCGTCTCTCATTTTCTTTTCGTTATCAAAATAATGCTTGGTGTGAAAGAAAGATTGGAAGATATTCACCTTGTATTCTGGACGTGAACTCATAGACACCATGACGTTATGGATAACGGACATGTTGTTGAATAATCTGATGTTCTGGAAGGTCCTGCTGATTCCAGATCTTGCAATATCTTTCTGGGATAAGCCCGTGATGTCCTTGCCACCCAAATAACATTTGCCTGATGTTGGCTTATAAACACCGGTAATGATGTTAAAAGCAGTGGTTTTTCCAGCACCATTTGGACCAATAAGTCCGTAAATCTCGTTTTTCTTGATCTCGATGTTAAAGTTTTGAACCGCTTTTAGACCTCCGAATTGGATTGAGAGATCTACGGTCTTTAATACTGTTTCAGCCATATTAGTTCTCTCCTTTCCAATCATCAGTCTCGTTTGATGGCAAGACATCGGTTGTTACTATTGCGTCCATCGGGATCTTGGTTGGGATTTTGCTCCAGTCCGCACCGTATGATGGATCTGGCAATCCTTTTTCTGGATCATCTGGATCTTTAGGTTTGCTGAATTTCGCTTTAATCGTGTTAAATAGCACTCTGAAGTTATATTTCTCACGGAATGGCTTTAAGAATGGTGCGTTATTATAGATAACAACCACAATTAACACCATTGCATAGATAACGTTCTTAAGAGCAGCTAAGTCTCCGCTTAATACGCTTTGGAGTCTGTTGTTTAATAATGCAACGACTAAAGCGGCAATGATTGATCCTTCAAGGTTACCCATGCCACCTAAGACAACGATGACGAGGATATTGTTGATAGAGTAGTTATAGTCAAACTTTGCTGCTGCAAATGTTGCCTGAGATGCGCCGAATAACACGCCTGCGACTCCAGCGATGAAAGCAGAAAGGACGAAAACGAATATCTTATAGAAAGTAACGTTGACTCCCATCGCTTTAGCAGCGATTTCGTTATCACGAATTGCCATGATATTTCTGCCGTGTGGAGATCTTAATAAATTTCTAATCATTACAATGAAGAGAAGTGCTATGGCAAATATGATGATGTATAACCATTTATAATCGAAACGGAAATCATGGATGATTCCTGTTGTGCTCCAGACAGGGGATCCCTTTTTATTGGTTATTGATTGGATATCGATGTTTTGGAAGAAGACCTTGACGATTTCGCCGAACGCTAAAGTGACGATAGCAAGGTAGTCTCCTTTCAAACGTAGTGCCGGTAGTGAGATGATGAATCCGAATATTGCAGCAACGGTGCCGCCAACAATCATTGAGATGAATAATGCAATAGCAGCAGGGAATCCCTTTTGTGAGGCAAGAGAATTTAAGACGACTTGTTGGAAGAACATTCCAGTAAATGCGCCTATAGACATGAATCCTGCATGTCCTAAAGATAGCTCACCCAAGAATCCAACAACCAAGGAAAGAGATATGACGATGACGATTGTATATCCGATCTGTTCGAATAATTGGTATGTAGATGCTTTTGGAAGATTGGTGATAGAAAGTACTAGTCCAATAGCAATAAACACTGCAAAAAGAGTGTAAACCCAGTAATTTCTGATTGTTAACCCCTTCTTAAAATAGGAGAAATAAGTTCTTTTTTCGCTCATACTTTCTCCCTCTTTGTCTTTCCTAATAAGCCGCTTGGTCTAATTAAAAGAATGATGACCAAAATGGCAAACTCTATTGCCATCGTATAGCTCTGGAGTCCTGGTATTGAATCACAGAATGTTTCAATTAATCCCATGATGATTCCGCCGATCATTGCTCCAGGTATTGAGCCGATACCTCCGATGACCGCAGCGCTGAACGCCTTGATTCCTGGTAAAGAGCCCATTGTGTATGTGACTAAAGGCGTCTTCATGAGCCAGAACACAGCAGCAACAGCTGCAAGTGCGCTACCAATAGCAAAGGTTACCATGATAACAAAGTTAACATTGATACCCATCAATTGAGCAGCACCTCTATCTTCAGATACTGCGCGCATGGCTTTTCCTATCTTTGTGTAGTTGATGAAAAGCACAAGGGCTACCATCAAAAGAGTTGCTACTCCTAAGGTGATAAGAGCAGTGGCGGTTGGATTTCCTTGTAATGATGGGAATAATACGACGTTTTTAGGAGCGGAGCTGAATGCTAGATAGACAATAGACTCCATTAAATAAGAAACGCCGATTGCGGTGATTAATATTGCAAGAGGAGAAGAGCCTCTCAGCGGCCGATATGCCGCTTTCTCGATTCCAATTCCAAGAAGCGTGCAGAAGATGATAGCGATGATTATGCAAAGCCAAACCGGCATGCCTAACATCATGAAAGTGACGAATGCAGAATATGCTCCGACCATGATGATATCGCCATGCGCAAAATTAAGCATCTTGGCGATGCCGTAAACCATAGTGTATCCAAGAGCGATAAGCGCATATACGCCACCTAGGGCAAGCGCGCCTAATGCTAACGTCCAAAAATCAGACATACCTCACGTCCTTTCTAACCAAATTGAATGTAGCGAGAAAGGTGACCAGTTGGTTAATGGTCACCCTTCTAGATTTTTAAAATTAGCTGTGGATACGGCTTGGGTTGATTTCGTACTCGATTGGAGACTTATCAACAGTCTTGTCTGCGGCCCATTTGATATTTGAGCCTGTAACACCGCTGAATGTGAAGGTCTTAATCTCTTCAGTTAAGATGGCATTGAGGTCTTTTGCAGAGATATTCATCTCAATCTTGTTGCCCTTTGATTCGTAATTCTTCATCATGCCATAGATTGCATAGACGCAGTCATAAGCAGATGCAGCGAACTGGTTGAGTGAATCTGGGTCGTATTTTGAATTGTATGCATCGACAAAAGCCTTGGTTGCCGTATCAGTTGAGGCAGAGTTGAAGTGCGAAAGCATTGAGATCTTCTGTGGGAATGAGTTAACGTCAAATCCTTTAACTCCGTCGATTCCATCAAGTCCATCGGCGCCGAAGAAGACTGCACCATCGGCAATCTTGCCCTGTGCTGCACGGATGAATGTTGTTGCAGGTGTGTAATAGATTGGGAGGAAGACCAAGTCACATTCCTTTAATGTGTTGACCTGTCCATCAAAGCTAGCGGTCTGGTCATCTGTGAATGAAGCTTCTGCTGTGATGTTATCCTTTCCTAATTCCTTAACAAAGTTATCATAGATTCCTTTTGAATAGTCCTGTGTTGAGTTATAAAGGACACCGACCTTCTTATCTTTATAATATTCTTTGATATATTTAGCGGCTGCTTTACCCTGGCCTGAGTCAGAGAAGCACATTTGATAGACGCCAGCCTTATAGACAGCATCAGCTGTTGCAGAAGGTGTCATCATGAAGACTTCGTTTTCTGCACCGCCTTCAGCGAATGAAACGCATGCGCCTGATGTAACGCATCCAAGCGATACCTGCATTCCGCTTTCATAAAGTGTGTTGAAGTTCTGAGCGGCTAATTCTCCGTCGCCCTGATCGTCTTTTCCTTCAAATTTGAACTTAAGACCGTCTGCTCCCTCTTTTGCGTTGATTTCTTCAACTGCCATTTGAGCTGCATATTTTACGCCTGTGCCGTAAATTGCGTATGCTCCTGTTAATGGACCGGAACCTCCGATCATGATGGCTTCGTTGTTGGCCGCGTAATTCTTTCCTCCGCATGCTGCGAGGAGAGCTACTGATGAGAAGGCCAAGACAGAAGCAGCGAATTTTTTGAGTGTGTTTTTCATAATTGCTATTCCTCCTTGAAAATTTAACTCCTCTTAGTAGATTAAGAGACAGGTCTAAGATCCCTGTGGTACCACTCTTATTGTCACGATTGTGACCGCTCTTTATTGCTATAACGGGCTACCCGTCTGGTATTACTTTTATGATTTCACCCAGCCGCTCATTTAGTGAGATTCTTATTCCTATACACCAACCCTTTTCAGCTACCGGGTCTCTCTCTTTGTGCTAGTTGAGTAAGAACATGTCTAAATTCAATCGCGTTTGTTAGGCTTATTTAAAAGGAAACCGGATGGATTTCAATGACTAGTTTTGTAAAATCAATAAAAGCGTTTTCATTTGGAATTAAACACTCAAATGCATATTTTGTTCAAATTTCAATGATTAATTTCTGCCTTTTTAGATACATTTATTCACCTTACGCGTCTAGTGTGGCTGTGTATTGACGTTTTTTGTATAATTTTCGTACTTTACACAGGTTCAACACATGAAAAAACAATCCTTAATATTCTCATCCGTCGCTCTCCTTTGCCTTCCTGGCTGTTCTACTGTCTCCGATTCATCTCAATCTCATAGCGAACATTCAGATTTGGAATCGACTTCTTTCAAAGATAGTCATTCAATTATTGAGAGTTCTATGGATGATGGCGATTACACAGACTATATATATCAGATATACGTAGACAATAATGGGTCGATGCCATACTCTGAGTGGTTGCAATACGCCTATGAAGAAAGCGGATTAACTTCTTTTAAAGGTTTAAGCCCGTATCAAACATACATTGCCATATACAAAGGTTATTCAGGAAGCCAAGACGAATGGTTGAATGATGTTGATAAGAAATCCCTTTCTATTTTGGTTTCATTTGATTGTGACGATGGTGTTGCTGTTGATTCCGTTTCTTTATTGAAAGGAGAACGGATTGATTTAAGCAAGAAAACTACGTCAAAACCTGGATATAAAATGTATTGTTGGCTATCTGGTGGAATTCCATGCAATTCTTCTTTCTCTTCTATGGAGGATGTCGTTCTTACAGTTTTATGGACAAAAGTGAATTACGTAATCACATATTACCTAGAGGGAAAAGAGTATTACAAATCAGAACCTGGCGATTATAAAGAGCCAAGTGTTTCTAGTAAGACTGGCTATGAATTCAGCGGCTGGTATTTAGATGAGGATTACACAATTCCATATAACGGAATCCCTGAAGACGCTGAAGACTCCTTCTCCCTTTATGGCAGATTTGATTATATGGATTGTAATATGCCAATTGTTTCAATTAATACAGAGGATGGTTCAGACATCACCTCTAGATATGAATATAAAGGTGCAACAATTAGCATTGATAACGCAGATAAATATGGATTGAGCAATGTCGTTGCAGAAGTTAGGGGCAGAGGCAATTCAACCTGGTCTTATTCTAAAAAACCATACCGAATCAAATTTGATAAAAAGCAGGGATTGTTTGGATGTGAAAAAGCAAAGAACTGGGTTCTTCTAGCTGATTATTTGGATCCGTCCTCTATTAGGAATTATTCCGCACTGACATTTGCTAACTCATTGCCAGGACTCCCTTATAAATATCTCACAAAGCATGTAAGACTATATTTAAACGGAAAATACAAGGGACTATACCTTCTAACGCAGAATCCTGACGCGAAAGCTGGCAGGGTTGGCATAGAACAAACCATTACTGCATCAACTGATGTAAACACCTTGGATTACATGGTTGAATTCGATCAAAGCGTTAGAGAAAACAACGTTGATATTCTTGATGTTAACTATTTCATCTCAACAGGATTCTCTAATAAGGAGATTTCATTAAAATATCCAGAAATCGATGATTTTGCTAATGAAGAACAATTTAAGCAGTTCTTGGCTAGGGTTAGAAAAGAGGTAAATGACCTTGGAGTAACTGTTAATGGAGGGAAATACTCTGAAATTGCTTCAAAAGTCGATGAACAGTCACTTGCTTCATTCACAGTTGAAGATCTCTTAACCGGTTCTAGAGATCACCAGAAAAAGTCTTTCAAGTTCTATAAGAAAGGCGATAAATTCTACTTTGGTCCAGCTTGGGATTACGACTATTCTACCTATGTCAACTGGACTGGAAAACCATCGGTAACAACAGGCCCAAATGGCGTTATTTGGAGCTACACAAATATATGTATCGAGAAATACGTCTCAACTACAGAAGGAAAGAAGATAGCCGGTGCTGTTTGGAAAGAAATGAGAGACAGCGGTAAATACTCTGAATCCATAAAGGCGATTAAAGAGGAAGCTTCTTTGATTTCTGCTGATGCCAACATGAACAATAATTACTGGTATGGCAATAATAAATATGACAACGCAACCGCAGTAAAAAACGTCTTAGACTTTTATGATAAGCAGACTTCTGTGATGGATGAATATTTTGGTGTTTAGCCTTGAAATGTATTCTATAATTGAGCAAATCACAGATATATCAATTAAAAAAGCATCCAGCCAATATTAAGGTTGGATGCCTTTTGTTTTGATGTGATTAAGCGTTTGGAAGGATTGTTGCCTGTGAAACGAGCAAGTTAGCTGTTAATGCTTCAACTGTGACTGTAACTTCACCTGCATCAAAACTGTCGCTTGTGAGTTCAACTGGAATCCAGTAGTCACCAACTAAGCCAAGTCCGCCAGTGATATTCTGCCATCCGATTGGGAGATCCTGTGAGAGAGCCTTTGTTTCGCCGTTGACCTTGACGCTAGCAATAGTGGATAACTTAGCTGAATGTGTTCCAGAAGCAAGTTTCATGTTGACGAAGACTTTTCCTTCGACTGCTTCCTTGAGATTGAACTTATATGTAGCTGTTTGGTTCTTTGCAAGTGTTGTATAGGTTTCTGGGCCTCTGACATCTGTCTTTGTTGTCTTTGCGCCTGCGCTTTCGGCCTTATTTCCGTCAACGACGATTACTTTTTTGTCATTTCCGGTTACCTGATCGCCATCGGTTAATAACTCGATGATCATATCGAGCTTTTCTGTTGGAACGCCGACTGTTGATAAGAAGTTGTAGACTTTATTGTGGAATTTTTCTCCTGGCCATGTCATAAGCGCATCGACATATGCTCTAGTTGAGTCTTCGTTTGTCTGGTTGACATATGTTGTCTTGCCGATGTTTCCAAAATTGGAGAACATATAGTCTTTATAGATGTCATCAAGAGAAACGCCGAGTAAACCGTTGACGAGAAGTGCAACCGCGCCTGTTCTATCTGTGCCGATACGGCAGTGGAAGTCGCATGGGTAGTTGTCTGGATCGCCAAGGACGTCGAAGACCTTTCTTAATGGTTCAAGGTTTCTATAGATGAGGTTCTTACCATTCTGATATGCCCATGGGCAGAACTTATATTCAACACCTGGGATTTCTGAGGTAGTTGTTGCGGTTGCAAATGTTGATTCTCCGCCTGTTCCTGAAGGACCGCCTCTTAATTCGATTTCAGTTTTAAGTCCCCAAGTTTCAACAACTGCGATACCTTCTGCTGTTATCTTCTTCTTGTCCATGTTGTAGTCAGCGAATGAAGATGTACGATAGAGCATTCCATATTTGAAGGTGCCGCCACCTGCAAGAGGTGTACCGCCTAAGTCACGGCAGTTTGTGATACCGTCGACATGCCAGTTGCGGATTGTTCCGTATGTGCCATCTCCGAGGTTGAGGTCTAATTCAACTGGGAAATACTCAGATTCATCTTGTGAACCATCTTCGTAGATTCCTTTGACCTGATAGTGATATGAACCAGGTGCGAGGTTGTAGATGTTTGCAGATTTTTCTTTTCCTGCGTTAATTGTGATTGGATTTTCGAAATCGTAATTGCTATAGAATGAGACTTCGTAGTGGTCTAATCCATCCTGCTCTTCGTTTTCCCATGTGAGCTTAACTGGCTCTGGTGATGAGAGGTTTGATTTGCCATCTGCGAGTGCTGCAGCCTGAGCCTGTGTCATCTGGGCTAATTCTTCGCCAGATCTTCTTAAGAATGCCTTCTGCTTTTCTGTGTAAAGAGATTGAGGCTCATCAAAAGTGGTAACTTCTGTGATTGTTGGGTTTTCAACCGTTGGAACTGTTGGTACCTGGCTCTCAGGTTCTGATGACTCTGGAGTTGATGGTGTTTTGCCTCCGCCACAAGCGATGAGCATGCTTGCTGAGACACTTAACAAAAGTAAATGTTTAATCTTTTTCATGATTATTCCCTTTCCGAAATTGATTATTGAGTAGGTAAATTATCTAATAAAGAAAATTTAAAAAAGGCGACAATCTTGCGATTTTGATATGACAGTAGAAAGAATTAGCAACGAATGAACTAATTTTTAGTTTGAATTATTATTCAGATGCCTTTGGTTTTCTAAAGTGATTGATGATTGGTTTGATGTAACAAAGAGTAAGCGCAAAGAGTGCAAGAAGTGCATAATGGACCATATAGACACCCCATCCGTGATCCTTGTTAAGGAACGGTAAACCATCTACAGGAGGATTGACGACGTACATGAAGTTGACATTATGAACGTAGTCAGCAATTGCAGAATTTAGATATACCGCAACAAAGAATGTCGCAAATAACATTGCCATTGCCTTGAGATAGTCTTTTATGTTGAATTCGATTTCTTTTGTAATCATTAGGATTATTGCAAACGCCATTATGCAAGCGTGGTAACCGAAATACTGGAATGTTAACCACCACGATGCAAGAGATGAAGATGTTGGGATAACCATCGCCATGAATCCGCCAATTAAGCATGTTGGAAGCATGAAGGATAAAAGCAGCCTCTTAAGATTTTCGTTTTTGCTGAGGTTAAGGATGAAGATGAAAATGATTTGGATGGAGCAGAGATGGAATGGAAGGTCTGTCTTCGGGAGATAACCTCCAAAATATACCTCAATCATATTTCCTGTCGCCGGATCATATTTATATGTTGCAACAGAATGCTCGTTGCTGAGGATGTAATAAACAACCTTGATAGTTTCGGATATAATGCCAATGACGAGTAGGATCTTGTAGAGGTTTGATAGTTTTTGCTTTCTACCGAAGATGACTCCTACAACAACTAAAGCTAAGCTTACGACAAGTACGATGATGTGCTTTAATCCAAACATAATTCAATTTCCTTATTTCTTATGGAATATTATTTCTAGATTGTTGAGATAACTCAACCTTAATATTTGTTATAATCTTTGCATGAAATATTACATGGCTCCGTTAGAGAGCGTCACAAATTATCGATATAGGAAGCATTACCACGCAAACTTCAAAGGCGTTGATAGATTCTATATCCCATTTCTTCAACCACATTCATTCAGTTTAACGAATAGGGATAGGAAAGAAATCGATATCAAGAACAATGCCTCTCTCCCTGATGTTGTCCCTCAGATAATCAGCAACAATGTTGAAGACACGTTATGGTTAATCAATATGTTAAATGATTATGGATATAAAGAGGTTAATCTTAATTTTGGGTGTCCATCGGGGACGGTGGTGTCTAAAGGGAGAGGTGCTGGAATATTTAAAGATTTAGCAAAAATGCGTGAATATTTAAGCGAAATCTTTGCAAAAAGCCCGTTACCTATCTCAATCAAAACCAGAATTGGTTACGAAAAAGAAGAAGAGTTTTGGAAGATACTTGAGATATACAACGAATTTCCGATAAAGGAACTTATCATCCACCCTAGAACCTGCAAGGAACATTACGTGGGGCCTTTGCATTTAGATGTTCTAGATGATTTAGACAAGAAGACATCAATCCCTGTTGTCTATAACGGAGAAATAAAGAACAAAGACGATATCGAATATATCAAGAATCGTTATCCATACATTAATGCAGTGATGCTGGGAAGAGGACTTTTGGAATACCCAGATGTGTTGGCGGATGATTCGGATTCCAGGAATGCAATCAAAAAATTTGTTCTAGGATTATCGAACGAATTTATAAACGACATTGGATGGGGCAGTGCTTCTTACCCTATTAAAGAGCTTTGGTCATATATATCCAAAAGATTTGACATCACTGAACAGGAAAGAAAAAAGTTGTTCAAGGCCAAAGACATGGCTACTTTTATGGGGTTAGCCGAAGATCTGCTTGACCGTTGCCCTCTAAAAGAAAAACCTGGGAAATCAGCATTTATTAAGTAAGGATTTTCTTGAGCGGATATCAAATACGCCCAAGCTAATGGCTTGTAAACGCTTTAACTAAAAAGCATTAAATTAAATGGTATGCGTGTGGCATAATTAACGAGCAATAAACGGAGATATTAAATATGAATCCAATCAAAGAAGGCAAAGTCAGAGAAATCTATGACAATGGCGATAGTTTAATCATGGTTGCAACAGACAGAATCAGCTGTTTCGACGTCATCTTACATAACGAAGTGACAAAGAAGGGCAAAGTCCTTACACAGATGTCAAAATTCTGGTTCGATTTAACAGGCGATATCTGCAAGAACCACATGATCTCGGTCGATGTTAAAGACATGCCTTCATTCTTCCAGAACGAAAAGTTCGAGGGAAGATCGATGATGTGCAAGAAGCTCACCATGCTTCCAATTGAGTGCATTGTTCGTGGATATATCACAGGCTCAGGCTGGGCTAGCTACAAGAAGAACGGAACAGTCTGTGGCATCAAGTTGCCAGAGGGCTTAGTTGAATCAGACAAGCTTCCTGAACCAATCTACACCCCATCAACAAAGGCAGAGATTGGTGATCACGATGAGAATATTAGCTTTGAACAGTCTGTTGTTGTCCTCGAGAAGCAGTTCCCTGGCAAGGGCTTAGAATATGCGACAAAACTCAAGGATTACACAATTGCAATCTACAAAAAGTGCTCAGATTACGCGTTAACCAAAGGAATCATCATTGCGGATACTAAGTTCGAATTCGGACTAAACGAAGATGGCGAGGTCATTGTTGCAGATGAAATGCTTACTCCTGATTCATCCCGCTTCTGGCCTGCAGACACATATGTTCCTGGCCAGTCACAGCCATCATTCGACAAGCAGTTTGCTAGAGATTGGCTCAAGTCAAATACACACGACTGGACGCTTCCTGAGGAAATTGTTAATAAGACAATCGCAAAATATCTTCAGGGATACAAACTCTTAACAGGCGAAGATTTATAATTCGAGAAAGACCGCTGCTTAAGCGGTTTTTTCTTAAGAAATATTAATCACTCTATTGTTAACTTGTTATAATACAAACAACATACCAAAGGAGATTGATAATTATGGGTTTTTGGTTTTTTGGAAAGAAAAAGAAAAAAGCAGAAGAGGCTAAAGTAGAGGAGACTAAGGCTGTTGAAGAAGTCAAGGAAGAGCCAGCTCCAGTTGAAGAGAAAAAGGCCGCTAGAGTAAGCAAAGGAAAATATGAAGTATTCCCTGTTGGTGATGTCTATATGTATCGCTTAAAGGCAAGCAACGGTGAAATTCTCGCATACTCAGAAGTTTATAAGAGCAAAGATAGCTGCATCAATGCGATCGAGACCGTTAAGAAGAACATCGAAACGGGACACATCGACACATATGAGGACAAACACAATCTTTGGCAGTTCACATTGCTTGCAACAAACAAGAGAGTCTTGGTTGTTTCATCCAATTACGGAACGAAAAAAGCTTGCGAATCCGCTGCAGAATCATTTAAAAAGTTTGCATTTACTTCTCCAGTAGTTGAATTGGCTGAAGTACCTGACCATGTTGCAGAGGAAATTTCATACGATATGCACGCTGATAAGGAAGGCGGAAAGATCGTTTTGGAACCATTCGAATCTCAGTACTATTACCAAATCTACGCAAATAATGGACACCTTCTTTGTACATCGAGCCCATATTCATCAAGAAAGAGTGCTTTAGAATCAGTTGAAAGATTCAAGGCTGCATGTAATGGTGGAAAGTTCTTCTTATTCAAAGACAAGAAGGGCTTATATCAGTATAAGCTTTATTCTAAAGATGGTAGATGCCTTGCTATGGGTGAGACATATTCCGATAAATCTAGAGCAATCAAAGCTGCTCAATCCCTTGCCTCATTCGTCGATAAAGCAACATTGGTTGACAACTCCGAAGCAAAATAATAAAAGAAAAAAGGACGCGGTGGTTCCGAAATCAAGGCGTCCTTTTCTTTTGTCCTAGGCGGGCAGTATTGCTAAGGTATGCCTTTCCTAGGAGAGATGAGCGAACTCGTTTTTCTCATCTCTTCCAAGCGTTCGTCTATTCAGATGACAATTAAAGTAATTAGTTCGATGGTAACTGCAATGGGTAATAGTTCAGTCATGATGTGGATAATTTACATTTAGCGCAATCAGATGTTTGAGGCCCTCAAAATACTGGCAGAGTTTATAACCTATAAAATGACCGATACCGAGTGGTAGACGTTATTTTACATTTTGCTAAACTCTTACAAAAAAGCGCGATTCTAAGTGGGGCTAATCTGAATTGGATGAGTGTTTACCTATCGAAGAGTATTGTTTGAATTACACGGTACAAGCAGTCTGAAGATGCATCGATTTGAAAATTATTGTTTTTTATACATTCGTTAACCAACCCTTTGAATGCTCCGTATATGATTGCCACTTTGTGTTTATCTTTAGACTTGCTGATGGTTGAATTTGGATATAGTTCGTTAAGTATTCTTGTGGCTACATTAAAAGTAGCTTTTTGCTTATGATAAGTTTTCATTATTCCAACTGTCTCCATTTTGTGGCTTTGAATCCATCGAAACAGAACCTCGAATTTATTTTGTTTATTAACCAATGGCAATACTTTATCTTTAGCAAAAGCATAAAGGAAATCTGAAAATGACTCAAAATGATAATAAAATGTTTGTCTGTTGCACGGTATCGAATGACAAATTGTCGTTATAGTTGAAGCTTTACCTGAAGAACAAGAAAACAAGAAAACGTCGTAACTCTCTTCTATGTACTTTTTAGACAAGTTTGTTTTTTTGTCCATACTAAATTCCTTTTTTAATGCTTAACATTATTGTATGGAGGAACAAAAATGCAATATTTGTTTTTATTAATTTGTCTGTCGTCGATACAGCCTCATGTGTGGGATGATTCGCGTGTTTTATATGCTCAAGTTGCCTCTACGTCTGAAACCATCGATTATCCCATTTTGCCAGGAGATCCAGTTAACCCCATTCAAAGCCCTGGGTTTGAACTAATCATTCAAGATGCTAGCTTCTCCTTTGATTTGTCAGTTAACATTAATATCAATTCGTCGTTTCAAGAAACGCTCCAAACAGCTCAAGACTTCGATTACTACCGCTACGAAGCATACCATTATAACTATATTCAATTTAACATTTCTTCCTATTATACGTCCGCATTTACAGGAAATGTGAATGTGTATAAGAACAACAATCACGTAACGCCGATATACACATATCAAAATTCGACTACTTCTGATTTATCGTCCATACCCGTTATTTATGTTGAACCTGGTGATGTGTATTATTTCGTTTATAACAAGTACAATTATGTTAAACCTAATGGGCCACGCACCCCAACTTATACTGCGAGTGTTATTAATGCCGCCGTGGCGGACGTTCCTGAAAATCAATTCGATAGCGCGGGTTACGTCGATGACCAGGAGGTGTTTGGCTATAATAACAACACAGTTAAGGTATATTCAGAGAGCTCGTGTAATGCTATCCACGATTCTTCTAACACGTATCTTCAATTGATTGAGGATGCCATGTCAGAGTGGAATAAAGTGGGGTGTTTGCAATTTGTTTCCACGAACAGCAGATCAGAAGCAAATATTTTTGTTAAGTGTACTTTTGATGGAGAAAACGGCACGACCGGTTCATATTTTCATTACAATAGGACGCCGAAGACAGGCGGTGAATTGTCTATTAATCGAAGTTATTGTGACGGTTATAGTTATTCATATGTCTTAGACACAATTATCCATGAGTTCGGACATTCGATCGGATTTGGTCATATCAACTATGCGTACGGCGCTAATGTTATGTATTATCGCACTAGCGATTATGTTTCATTTGGGCAAGGAGATCTTGCCGTGTATCATTATAAGTGGGGATTACTACAATGAAAGTTAGATTATTATTGCCTTTGACGCTTTGTATTCTTTGTTCTTGTGGGGTTGATGTTAAAAGCAGTGATAGCCTTGACACAAGCGGAGGTCTTTATTGTTTTATGGTTCCTCCATTCACCCAAGAAGAGTTGGAAGAACGTTCTACCTTCATTGTGGACGCTGTTATCGAATCAAAGGGCGATACTTTGGATGGTACAACATTTAATGGATATCCTATAACGTACACAGAATATGCATTTAGCGTTTTGGAGATATACAAAGGAGACTGTTCTAACTTGAACTCTGCTTATTTCTGCGGCGATACGACTACAGAAAAACGCTCATCCTATAATGACGAGCGGCTTGTGATTGGGAAAAAGTATAAATTATATTTACAACTTAAGGGTGAATATGTAGTTTCTACTATCCCATCTACATATATTTTGTTAGATTGAATATCTTAGAATAAAAAGCACCATTTTCAGGTAATTCATCTGAATCTGGTGCTTATTTTCTTTATTCTCTTCCGTCCCAACAGTAAGTGCAGAGCTTTTCAGGATCGATTTCGCAAGCTTCCTTTAAGTCATCAAGTCTATTGAACTGGAGTGAAGTGAAGTGTAGTTCCTTGCGGATATACTCAACCATGTTTGCGTATTCCTGTGAGTCTGGGTTGTGATATTTCTTTAATGTCTCAGGTTCGCAATTTCCTTCTAAGAACATGACTGCTCTTCTTGCGATTAACTCCATTTCAGAAGTTGATCTTGAGAAGTTGAGGTATTTGCATCCATAGAGTAGTGGAGGGCAAGCCGATCTAACGTGTACCTCTTTTGCGCCGGATTTGTAGAGGAATTCTGTTGTTTCTCTCATCTGTGTTCCTCTAACAATAGAGTCATCGATGAGCATTAATCTCTTTCCTTCGATTAAATCATGGATAGGAATGAGCTTCATGTGAGCAATTAAGTTTCTCTTTTCCTGGATTGTTGGCATGAATGAACGTGGCCAGGTTGGAGTGTATTTAACGAATGGTCTCTGGAATGGGACGCCTGACTCGTTTGAATATCCGACTGCATGAGCGATACCAGAATCTGGAATGCCTGCGATTGAGTCTGGTCTAACTGTGTCACGCTTTGCGATGTATTTACCACAGTTGCATCTGACTTTCTCAACTGACACGCCTTCGTATGACGCTGATGGATAACCATAATAGATCCACAGGAATGAGCAGATTCTCATCTTCTTTCCTGGTTCAACCAATGTTGTGACTCCGTTGTCGTTATCTAAGACAACGATTTCGCCTGGACCCAATTCCTTATATTGCTCGTATCCTAGATTGAGGAATGCGAATGATTCGAATGTTACGCAGAGATCACCATTTTCTTTCTTTCCGATAACAGCTGGTGTTCTTCCGTATCTGTCTCTAGATACGTAGATTCCCTTATTTGTAAGAAGACAGACTGTCATTGAACCATCTACGATTTCCTGAACATATTGGAGACCCTCGATAAGGTTCTTTTTCTGATTTATGACAGATGCGATTAATTCAGTGATATTGATGTCGCCGCCTGACATCTCCAGGAAATGTGAGTTATTTGCGAGGAATTTTTCAATGATATCCTCGGAATTATTAACTTTGCCAACGCAGGTGATTGCATATGTTCCATGATGTGAACGGATGATAAGTGGCTGTGGATCATAGTCGGAGATACATCCGATGCCCATATTGCCTTTCATCTCTAGAACATCCTTTTCGAACTTAGTTCTAAAAGGCGAGTTCTCAATGTTATGAATGGCTCTGCTGATACCGTTAGGCGTAACAACAGCCATACCGCCTCTTCTTGTGCCTAAGTGAGAGTGGTAGTCTACGCCAAAGAACAAATCAAAAACACAATCGTTTTTGCTTACAACTCCAAAAAAACCGCCCATCGTGATTTACCTCTTTGTAAATGTGCGTACTGGTCTAGTACTTTCAAATTATAGTGACAAAAACCGTGCATAATTTATAAAAGTGCTTTCATCAACGAAATAGGCGACTAAGGTTTTTTAGTGGTGCTTGTATGGTATACTTAAAGACAATCTAAAAGTGATCAAGGAGACGCGTATGAAAGCTATTATCTCGGTTGTTGGTAAGGATACAGTTGGTATTTTGGCCGCAGTTTCTGCAAAGTGTGCAGACTATAACGTGAACATTAACGATGTTAATCAGACAATCATCGATGAATATTTCACCATGTATATGATCGTCAATATCGATAGCATCACCATCCCATTCACCTCATTTATCGATGAGATCCAAAACGTAGGCAAGGAAAAGAATTTGAAGATCCAGTGCATGCACGAAGATATCTTCAATTCCATGCACAAGATTTAATAGGTACGCGCATATGATTAATAATAAAGATGAGATCGTAGAAACGATTCGAATGATCGAAGAGGAGAATCTTGATGTCAGAACCATCACGATGGGTATCTCTTTAATCGATTGCATAGATACGGATATCAACAAGTCCTGCGAGAAGGTTTATAACAAGATTTATAAATACGCAAAAGACTTGGTAAAAGTCGGTGAGACCATTTCAAAGAAGTATGGTATTCCGATTGTTAACAAGCGTGTTTCCGTCACTCCAATTTCAATGTTAGTTGGCGTCTCTGGAGGAGACCCAGTTTTATATGCAAAAACACTTGATAGGGTCGCTAAAGATATCGGAGTTAATTTCATTGGCGGCTATTCCGCTTTAGTTCAAAAAGGTTTTGCGCCTGGAGATATGGAGCTTATTAATTCCATTCCTCGCGCACTCAACGAAACCGAATTTGTGTGTTCATCTGTGAACATTGGTTCAACCCGTGCAGGCATCAATTTGGATGCTGTAAAAATCATGGGCGAAAAAGTGAGGGAAGCAGCAGAGCTATCTAAAGATAGAGAATGCATTGCAGCATCCAAAATGGTTGTATTCTGCAATGCAGTTGAGGATAACCCATTTATGGCTGGCGCATTCCATGGAGTGGGTGAGGCTGACTGCGTTATCAACGTTGGTGTTTCAGGACCTGGAGTTGTTCGTGCCGCTCTTGCAAAAACCCCAAAAGACGCTTCGATTGCAGATGTTGCTGATATTATCAAGAAGACCGCATTTAAGGTTACAAGAATGGGTCAGTTGGTTGGCGTCGAAGCATCAAAAATGCTGGGCGTTGAATTCGGTATTGTTGACCTTTCCTTGGCGCCTACTCCTGCTGTTGGAGATTCTGTTGCTCACATCCTTGAAGAAATGGGGCTTGAACAGTGCGGCGGAGTTGGAACAACAGCGTGCTTAGCCATCCTTAACGACGCGGTTAAAAAGGGTGGAGTCATGGCTTCATCTAGAGTCGGCGGATTATCTGGCGCATTTATTCCCGTATCAGAGGATGCAGGCATGATTGACGCAACTGAATCAGGCGCATTATGCATTGAGAAATTAGAAGCGATGACCGCGGTTTGCTCAGTTGGATTAGATATGATTGTCATCCCTGGAGATACTCCTGCAGAAGTGATTTCTGCGTTAATCGCAGACGAAGCTGCAATTGGTATGATAAATTCCAAGACAACTGCAGTAAGAGTAATTCCCGCAATCGGAAGAAAAGAAGGGGATAGACTTAACTTTGGAGGACTTCTTGGATACGGGCCGATCATGCCGATCAGAAAGCTCTCGCCAAAGACCTTCATCGATCGTGGTGGGCAAATTCCAGCGCCTCTGAATTCACTTAAAAACTAAAATCGTAAGCCTCCGGTTGTAGACCAAATCGGAGGTTTTCATTTTTCTTGTTAAAAGAAAGTACTTTCAGTGACCATAGAGATTGAATAACTTATATAAAATTGATAAATTTATATAGCTGATTAATAAAAGATTATTGTGACTGGCGGTAAGATGCGAAGTGACGCAATGAAGCAATAATTATGCAGCAAACATCGTCGACCGCCTGGGCACACTATCTAGAATTGATCTTTATCAAGTTCTATTAGCGTGTCTTTTTATTTTCTAAGAGAGGAAAACAAGGATGAAAAAAGTCGGAATCGTCATGGGAAGCGCAAGCGATCTCCCAATTCTCAAGAAGTCATTTGAGATGCTCGACACCTTAGGCGTGCCATATGAAGCGCACGTCTACTCAGCTCACAGAACACCAACTGAGGCTGCAGAATTTGCCGCAAATGCAAAAGCTAATGGTTTCGGAGTAATCATTGCAGCAGCTGGAATGGCCGCTCACTTAGCTGGAGCAATCGCAGCTAGAACAACACTCCCAGTCATTGGTATCCCATGCAAGAGCACAAACCTCGATGGTATGGATGCTCTCCTATCAACAGTTATGATGCCATCTGGTATCCCTGTTGCAACGGTGGCAATCGATGGAGCAAAGAACGCCGCAATCCTCGCTGCTGAAATCATTGCGTTAAACGATGATGAATTATCAGCAAAACTTATCGCTCTTAGAGAAAAAGATGCTAAAGCGGCATTGGAAAAAGATGCTGAAATTGCAAAAGAATTCAATAAATAGATCGGAGAATCAAAATGAACAAGAATTCCAAGTCAGAATCATACGCAGCAGCCGGCGTTGATATCACAGCAGGCTACAAGGCCGTTGAATTGATGAAGGCCCACATCGCAAGAACCATCGTTCAGTCAAAACCAGATGACATTGGTGGATTCGGCGGACTCTTCACCCTCGACCTTACAGGTTACAAGAACCCAATCTTAGTTTCAGGCACTGATGGTGTTGGCACTAAGTTAAAGATGGCTTTCTTGATGGATAAGCACAATACAGTTGGCATCGACTGTGTCGCTATGTGCGTCAACGATGTCATTTGCTGCGGCGCTAAGCCTCTATTCTTCCTTGACTACATCGCATGTGGCAAGAACGTTCCAGAAAAGATCGCAGACATCGTCTCAGGTATCTGTGATGGATGCGTTATGGCTCACTCAGAATTAGTCGGTGGAGAAACAGCAGAAATGCCTGGATTTTATCCAGTTGATGAATATGACCTTGCAGGTTTCTCAGTCGGAATCGTTGACAAGGACAGAGTTATTGACAACAAGAAGATGGCAGTAGGAGATGTTATGATCGCTCTCCCATCATCTGGCGTTCACTCAAATGGATTCTCACTCGTAAGAAAAGTCTTTGACGTTGAGAATTGTGATATCAAGTCACCACTTGAAGCATTAGGCGGAAAGTCACTTGGAGAAACTCTCCTCACACCTACAAAGATCTATGTTAAGCCAGTCTTAGCATTGTTGGATGAAGTCGAAGTCAAGGGTATCTCACACATCACCGGCGGCGGTTTCTATGAGAACATGCCACGTTCAATCCCTGACGGATTAAAAGTCGTCATCAAGAAAGAAGACGTCAAGATTCTCCCAATCTTCAAGCTTCTCCAGGAAACAGGCAATATCCCAGAAAGAGATATGTTCAACACATTCAACATGGGTGTTGGCATGTCCATCATCGTCAAGGCCGGAGACGTTGAGAAATCACTCTCAATCTTAAAGGCACATGGAGAAGATGCATACGTCATCGGACACATTGAAGCATCTGATTCAGACGAGAAGATCAGCATCAACTTATAAGGTACACACTATGGCTAAGAAAATTGCAAACATCGCAGTTCTAGTATCAGGAGGCGGCACCAACTTGCAGGCAATCCTCGATGCGATTGATAATGGCATCATCACATCAGGCAAGGTCACATTGGTCGTTGCAAACAAGAGTGGAGTCTACTCTTTAGAAAGAGCAAAGAACCACAATATCGAATCTCTCGTTCTCCTCAAAAAACAATTAGGAGGACAAGAAGCCTTCGAAGACGCTTTGATAGCTGCGTTAAAAGAACATGACATCGATTTGATTGTTCTAGCGGGATTCTTAGCTATTTTAAGTGAAAGATTTACTTCACTATATAGAAACAGAATCATTAATGTGCATCCATCGCTTATCCCATCATTCTGCGGAAACGGCTACTATGGCCTAAAAGTCCATGAAGCCGCCCTCAATTATGGAGTTAAGGTGACCGGAGCAACCGTTCACTTCGTCAATGAAGTAACGGACGGAGGGAAGATAATCCTGCAAAAAGCCGTCGAAATCCAGGATGGCGATACCCCTGAGATCTTACAAAGAAGAGTCATGGAACAGGCAGAATGGATAATTCTTCCAAAAGCCGTCGAAATCGTCTCAAAACAATTAATGGAGGATAAATAAGATGAATATCTATAACATCAACAACATTAAAGAGCTTATCAAGGACAACCCATATGTCGGACGCGGCATCATCATCGGTAAGACTGAAGATGGCTCAAAGGCAGCATTCGCCTACTTCATCATGGGAAGAAGCGAGAATTCCCGCAACAGAGTCTTCACATTCAAGGACAACGTCTTATACACCGAACCATTCGATGTATCAAAGGTCCAGGATCCTTCATTAATCATCTACGCAGCAGTTAGAGACATTGACAACAAGATGATCGTCACAAACGGCGACCAGACCGATACCATCTACGAAGGCTATAAGGCTGGCAAGTGCATGCACGGTTCCTTAAAGGCACGCGAATTCGAACCAGACCATCCAAACCTCACACCACGTATTTCTGGAGTCCTCACATTCAACGACAACGATTTCACATATGAGATGTCAATCCTCAAGAGCGCAGATGCAGCAGGTAGCGCATGCAACAGATACCTCTTCTCATATAACGCTCTCCCAGGACTCGGACACTTCATCCACACATACGTAACAGACGGAAATCCAATTCCAACCTTCCAGGGCGAGCCTGAAAGAGTGGCAATTCCTAATGATATCGATGAATTCACCAACGATATCTGGACTGGATTAAACGAAAATAACAAGATCTCTCTTTACGTGAGATACATCGACCTCAAGACAAATGAGATCGAAACAAGATTAATCAACAAAAACAAATAAGGAGATAGACATGGAAGAGAGAAATTCATACATTTCACCATTCTCAACCCGCTACGCAAGCAAGGAGATGCAGTACGTATTCTCCAATGATTTCAAGTTCCAGACATGGAGAAGACTTTGGGTCTCACTTGCAAAAAGCGAGAAGAAGCTTGGCCTCGACATCACAGACGAGCAGGTTGCTGAGCTCGAAGCTCACATCACCGACATCAACTACGAAGTCGCAGAAGAAAGAGAAAGAATCGTTAGACATGACGTTATGTCACACGTCTATGCTTATGGACAGCAGTGTCCTAAAGCAGCAGGCATCATCCATTTAGGCGCCACAAGCTGCTATGTCGGAGACAACACCGATGTCATTATTCTCAAAGAAGCATCAAAAATCGTTTTAGCTAAAGCTACACAGGTCTTAAAGAACCTCAAGGCATTCGCTCTTAAGTACAAGGACATGCCATGTTTAGCATATACCCACCTCCAGCCAGCTCAGTTAACAACCGTTGGCAAGAGAGCAACCCTTTGGATGAATGAGCTTGTCATGGATATCGAAAACCTCGTTTATCAGATGGACAACCTCAAGCTCTTAGGTCAGAAGGGCACAACAGGAACACAGGCATCTTTCATGGACTTATTCGCAGGAGACGAGAATAAGGTCAAAGAATTGGAAAGATTAATCGCAAACGACATGGGATTCGAATCATGTGTCCCAGTCTCAGGCCAGACATATTCAAGAAAAGTCGATAGCTATTTCCTTTCAGTTCTTTCAGGAATCGCTCAGTCAGCATATAAATTCTCAAATGACTTAAGAATCCTCCAGTCATTCGAAGAAGTGGAAGAGCCATTCGAAAAGACACAGATCGGAAGCTCCGCAATGCCATACAAGAGAAACCCAATGAGATCAGAACGTATCTCATCTTTAGCTCGTTATGTCATTGTCGATTCAATCAACCCAGGATTGACCGCAGGCACACAGTGGTTCGAAAGAACGCTCGATGACTCCGCCAACAAGAGAATCTCCGTCTCAGAAGCATTCCTTGCAGTCGATGCAATCCTCAACATTTACATCAATATCTCTTCAAATCTCGTTGTTTATGAAAACGTTGTAAGAAGAAGAGTCATGGAAAAACTCCCATTTATGGCAACCGAAAACATCATGATGGAAGCAGTTAAGAGAGGCGGAAACCGTCAGGAACTCCACGAAGCTTTAAGAGTCCACTCACAGGCTGCTGCATATGAAGTCAAGATGAACGGAAAGAAGAACGATCTCATCGATAGAATCGTTGCAGACCCTCTCTTCAACCTCAATAAGGAAGATATCGAGAAGGAATTGGATCCTGCAAAGTACACAGGACGTGCACCATCCCAGGTCAAAGAATTCATCGAATCAATCGTCGATCCAATCTTAAACAAATATCAGAGTGAAGAAATCACTGCTGAATTAAAGGTATAAACAAAGGAGAAACCGCAATGAAAGAATTCGAATTAAAGTACGGTTGCAACCCTAACCAGAAGCCATCAAAGATCTATATGGCAGATGGTTCAGAATTACCAATCGAAATCCTCAATGGTCGCCCAGGCTACATCAATTTCTTAGACGCTTTCAACTCATACCAGTTAGTCAAGGAATTAAAAGAGGCTCTTGGATACGTCGCATGTGCATCATTCAAGCACGTTTCTCCAACCAGTGCCGCAATCGGTTTACCTCTTGATGCTAAGCTCAAGAAGGCATGCTTCGTCGATGACGTCGTGGGATTAGACGAGTCACCAGTTGCCTGTGCATACGCTCGTGCAAGAGGCACAGATAGAATGTGCTCATTCGGTGACTGGGTCGCTTTCTCTGACACAGTCGATAAGACAGCGGCTCTCATGATCAAGAGAGAAGTCTCTGACGGTATCATCGCTCCAGACTATACTCCAGAGGCTTTAGAAATCCTAAAAGCAAAGAGAAACGGCACATATAACGTCGTCAAGATTGACCCTAACTATGTTCCAGCGGAGAAAGAGACAAAGCAGGTCTATGGCATCTCATTTGAACAGGGAAGAAACAACTTCAAGATCGATAGGGAACTCCTTTCAAATATCGTTACAAAGAACAAAGAGCTCCCAGAATCCGCAGTTCAGGATTTAATCATCGCTCTCATCACCCTCAAGTACACACAGTCAAATTCAGTCTGCTATGCATACCACGGCCAGGCAATCGGCGTTGGTGCAGGACAGCAGTCAAGAATTCACTGCACACGTTTAGCAGGAACAAAAGCAGATACATGGTTCCTCCGTCAACACGAAAAGGTCTTAAATCTTCCATTCTTACCAACAGTCAAGAGACCAGATAGAGACAATGTCATCGACGGATACATCAACCAGAATGAAGAAGATGTCTGCGCAGACGGAATCTGGCAGAAATACTTCTCAGTTCAGCCAGAGAGATTCACTCTTGAAGAGCAGAAAGCATATTTAGCAACAATCACAGGTGTTTCTCTCGGATCAGACGCATTCTTCCCATTCTTCGATAACATTGAAAGAGCAAAGAAGTCAGGCGTCTCATACATCGCAGAACCTGGAGGTTCAATTAGAGACGATCTAGTCATCGACTGCGCTGATAAATACAACATGGTCATGGCTTTCACAGGAATGCGCTTATTCCACCACTAATCAGGTAATTAACAATGAAAATCTTAGTAGTAGGTTCTGGCGGAAGAGAACACGCCATAATCAAAACAATCAAAGAGAACAAAGGGGTTGAAGCAATCTATGCTTATCCAGGAAATGGCGGCATGAAAGACGACGCAATCCTTGTTCCTGGCTCCGCAACAGACGTTGAAGGAGTGGTTAACTTTGCAAAATCCAACTTAATTGACTATGTTGTCGTCACTCCAGACGATCCATTAGTCCTTGGAATGGTCGATGCATTAGAAGCAGTGGGCATTCCATGCTTTGGCCCAAGAGCAAATGCTGCAATTATCGAAGGAAGCAAAGTCTTCTCAAAGAATTTGATGAAGAAATACGGCATCCCAACCGCGGCATACGAAGTCTTCGATGATGTCAACAAGGCTCTTGCCTATGTTGAGACATGTCCAATCCCAACAGTCATCAAAGCTGATGGCTTAGCTTTAGGAAAGGGTGTAGTTATCGCAATGACTAGAGATGAAGCAAAACAAGCTGTCATCTCCTGCATGAGCGATCATCAGTTTGGTAAATCAGGTGACCACATCGTCATCGAGGAATTCCTTGAAGGACCAGAGGTTTCAGTCCTTTCATTCACTGATGGCAACGTTGTTGTCCCAATGATTTCATCGATGGACCACAAGCGTGCACACGATAACGACGAAGGTCTAAATACCGGAGGCATGGGCACCATCGCTCCAAACCCATATTACACAAGTGATGTTGCAAGTGTTTGCATGGAGAAAATCTTCCTTCCAACAATCAATGCGATGAAAGAAGAAGGAAGAACATTCAAGGGATGTTTATATTTCGGACTTATGATCACAAAGGATGGTCCTAAGGTCATTGAATATAACTGCAGATTCGGAGACCCTGAAACGCAGGTCGTCTTACCTCTTTTAGAGAGTGATTTATTAACCATCATGATGGCAACCACAAACGGAACCCTCAATGCAACTGAGGTCAAGTTCTCATCAAAATCCGCTTGCTGCGTCATCATGGCATCAAATGGTTATCCAACCCATTACGAGAAGGGATTTGAAATCACCTGCGAGCCAAGCGTCAAAGACGACATCTATTTTGCAGGTGCTGCAATTAAAGATGGTAAGTTAGTCACTAATGGAGGACGCGTCTTAGGCGTCACCTCAATTGCCGATGATTTAAAGTCCGCAATCGCATTATCTTATGAAAAAGTGGGCAAAATCCACTTCGATAACAGTTTCTATCGCCACGATATCGGTGCTAGAGCATTAAAAGCAAAGGAGTAATCCAATGGTCAATAGAATTTACGTAGAGAAAAAACCTGGCTTGCAGAACGAGGCCAATTCACTATTCAACGAATTCAAGAACCTTGTCGGAATCAAAGGCCTCAAATCATTGAGAATCCTCAATAGATATGACCTTGAGAACATCGATCCTACGATTCTTGATAGAGCAGTTAGAACCGTCTTAAGCGAACCACAGCTTGATGATGTTTACACCGAGCTCCCAAAGGCAAACGGATTAACTTTTGCTGTTGAATACCTTCCTGGACAGTTTGACCAGAGAGCAGATTCCGCTGCTCAGTGCATCCAGATTATGGCGGTTATCGATAAGCCAATCATCAAAACCGCTAAGGTCTATCTTTTGGATGGAGATTTCTCAGAAGATGAAATCACATCCATCAAGAAATATGTCATCAACCCAGTTGAAGCAAGAGAAGCATCATTAGAGATGCCTGAAACATTGAAGGTTTCATACAACATTCCAACAAGCGTCGCTACTCTTGATGGCTTTATCAACAAGACAAGAGAAGAATTAGACGCTTTCGTTAAGGAAAAGGGTCTAGCAATGGATTTGGATGATATCGCATTCTGCCAGGCTTATTTCAAGTCAGAACACCGTGATCCAACCATCACTGAAATCAGAATGATCGATACATATTGGTCTGATCACTGCAGACACACAACATTCTTGACCACAATCGACTCAGCATCATTCGAAGATAAAGAAATCCAGTCTGCATATGATGAATACATCGCATGTAGAGCGGAATTAAATAGAACCAAGCCAATCAACTTGATGGATATGGGCACACTTGCTGCCAAGGTCCTTAAGAAAAGAGGTCAGTTACAGAAATTAGACGAATCAGAGGAAATCAACGCTTGCACAGTCAAGATTGATGTCACAGTAGACGGAAAAGTCGAGAAGTGGCTCCTCTTATTCAAGAACGAAACACATAACCACCCAACAGAAATCGAACCATTCGGTGGCGCAGCTACATGTATCGGTGGCGCAATCCGTGACCCATTATCAGGTAGATCATATGTTTATGGCGCTATGCGTGTCACAGGAGCTGGCGATCCAACAATCCCATTAAACGAAACATTAGAAGGTAAGCTTCCACAGCGTAAGATTGTCCAGGCTGCATCAAATGGTTATTCCTCATATGGCAACCAGATTGGTTTAGCAACTGGCGTTGTTGATGAAATCTATCACCCAGGATATGTTGCTAAACGCATGGAAATCGGTGCGGTTATCGCTGCAACTCCTGAAGAAAACGTCAGACGTGAATGTCCAGTTGATGGGGATATCGTTATCCTCTTAGGTGGACGTACAGGTAGAGACGGAGTCGGTGGCGCAACAGGCTCATCAAAGGCACATAATGCACACTCAGTTGAAACGTGTGGAGCAGAAGTCCAGAAGGGTAATGCCCCAGAAGAGAGAAAACTCCAGAGATTATTCCGCAACTATGAAGCTTGCAGAATGATCAAGAGATGCAATGACTTCGGCGCTGGCGGCGTCTCCGTTGCAATTGGCGAACTCGCAGATGGATTAACCATCAATTTAAATGCAGTTCCGAAGAAATATGACGGTTTAGATGGAACAGAACTTGCTATCTCAGAATCACAGGAGAGAATGGCGGTTGTTGTTGAAAAAGAAAACGTCGAAAAGTTCATGGCTATTGCCAATAGCGAGAACCTTGAAGCAACAGTGGTGGCCGTTGTTACAGAGAATCCACGTTTAGTCATGAAGTGGAATGACAAGGTAATCGTTGATATCTCAAGAGAATTCCTTAATTCAAACGGCGCTGAGAAGCATATCGATGTCTTAGCATCGAAACCAGTCGAATATAAGAAAGTTGTCGAAGGCAGCTTTGCCGATAATCTCAAAGCATTGGCTGGAGACTTAAATATCTGCTCAAAACGTGGATTAAGCGAGCGTTTTGACTCCACAATCGGCGCTGGCGCAGTCACAATGCCATTCGGCGGTAAGTACCAGAGAACACCTACCCAGACTATGGTCACTAAGATCTCAGTCGAGGAAAAGCACACAGATGATTGCTCATTCATGGCTTGGGGCTATAACCCATTCATCATGGAGAAGAACCCATATCAGGGCGCTTATCTTTCAGTCGTTGAATCCTTATGCAAGCTTATTGCTTCAGGCGCAACATTCGAAGACACATATTTAACATTCCAGGAATACTTCAAGAAGCCAATGAAGGATGCGAGACGTTGGGGCGAACCAATGTCGGCATTACTCGGCGCATTCAAGGCTCAGCTTGATTATGGAGTGGCCGCAATTGGTGGCAAGGACTCAATGTCAGGCTCATTCGAGAAACTCGATGTCCCTCCAACCTTAGTGTCATTTGCCGTCACAACCGGAAACGTCAACGAAGTCATTACAAACGAATTCAAGAATGCAGGCAATAAAGTCTATCTCTTAAAGCCTGAATACGACGCAAACGGTCTTCCAAACGTTGAGAGCCTTAAGGCATTATTCAAGACAATTGAGAAACTCAACAAAGAAGGCAAGATCGCTTCATGTTACACTCCAACCTTAGGTGGTGTTGCAGAAGCAGTCATGAAAGCTTGTATGGGTAATGGCTATGGCTTCAAATTCAACGATGAATTATCAATGGATGATATCTATAACTATTGTTATGGTTCATTCATGATCGAATCATCATGCGAATTAGATGGTTTATATATCGGTGAAATCACCGCAAATAAGAGCTATTCATACAAGGGAGAAGAGGTTTCTGTTGAGGAAATCGATGATCTCTATGAATCAAAACTTGAAGGTGTCTATCCAACACTTGAAAAGAAAGAAAACAATCTCATTGAGAATTTCTCATACGAAGCAACAACTAGAGTTCACGCTTCAAAGTCATATGATGAGGTTAAAGTTTTGATTCCTGTCTTCCCAGGAACAAACTGCGAATTCGATTCCGCAAAAGTCATGAGAGATGCTGGAGCCAAGGTCAAGATCTTTGTCATCAACAACCTAGATACAGAACATCTCAACAAATCAATTAATGACTTCGCAGAAGAAATCAAAACATCACAGATCATCTTCGTCCCAGGAGGATTCTCCGGAGGCGATGAACCAGATGGTTCCGCTAAGTTCATCACATCATTCTTTAGAAACGAGGCTATCAAGAAAGAGGTCACCGCTCTCTTAGAAGAAAGAGAAGGCTTGATGCTTGGCATCTGCAACGGTTTCCAGGCTTTAGTCAAGTTGGGCTTAGTCCCATATGGCAAGATCATGGATACAGATCAGAGCTGCCCAACTCTTACCTTCAATAACATCGCAAGACACCAGTCCAAGATTGTTAGAACACGTGTTGCATCAAACAAGTCCCCATGGCTTGCAAACACCAAGGTTGGAGAAGTCTATAATGTTGCTATCTCTCACGGTGAAGGCAAGTTCCTTGCTAACGAAGAGTTGGTTAGAGAACTCGCAAAGAATGGACAGGTTGCAACCCAGTACGTCAACTTAGACGGAAATGCAACAGATGATATCCGCTACAATCCAAACGGCTCAACATACGCAATTGAAGGCATCACATCATTCGATGGACGTGTCTTAGGAAAGATGGGCCACTCAGAGCGTATCGGAAACGGATTATACAAGAATGTCTATGGCGAATATGATATGGCATTGTTCAGATCAGCAGTCGCTTACTTTAAGAAATAATTAGGAGGTAACCCCAATGTTGACAGATATTGAAATTGCACAGCAGTGCGAAAAGAAAGTCATCTTCGACATCGCTAAGAAAGCAGGAGTGGATGACAAATACCTAGAGCCTTATGGGAAATATAAGGCCAAAGTCGATTACGCTTTATTAAAAGAAAATCACAAGAAGGGCAAATTGATTCTCGTTACCGCCATCACACCAACTCCAGCAGGAGAAGGAAAAACCACAACCAGCATTGGACTCGCTGATGCATTGACTCGCATCGGAAAGAACACAATCGCTGCACTTAGAGAACCATCATTAGGCCCAGTCTTTGGCATTAAGGGTGGTGCTGCAGGTGGCGGTTATGCTCAGGTTGTCCCAATGGAAGACATCAATCTCCATTTCACAGGCGATTTCCATGCAATTACCAGCGCAAATAACTTACTCGCTGCCTTGCTTGATAACTCAATCCAGCAGGGAAACCCTTTAGGAATTGATCCACGTAAGATTGTCCTCAAGAGATGCTTAGACATGAACGACCGTCAGCTTAGATTCGTCGTTGATGGATTAGGCGGCAAGATCAATGGCACACCTAGAGAAGACGGTTTTGATATCACGGTCGCAAGTGAGGTCATGGCAGTCTTCTGCCTTGCAACATCAATCGCTGACC
>JAKSVD010000040.1 GCA_024408305.1 Bacilli bacterium
GCTATGTCATATGGCTCAATCTCTAAAGCTGCTCACGAGTGTATGGCAATCGCCATGAATAGATTGCACGCTAAATCAAATACTGGTGAGGGCGGAGAAGATAGAGATAGATATTTCAATAACACCGAAGAAATGAATAGATGCTCTGCAATTAAGCAGGTTGCTTCAGGTAGATTTGGTGTCACAATTGAATATTTAACTAACGCAAAAGAAATCCAGATTAAGATGGCACAGGGCGCTAAGCCGGGTGAAGGAGGACAGTTACCTGGCGGTAAGGTTTTCCCATGGATTGCCAAAGCAAGACACTCGACTCCTGGAGTTAGCTTAATCTCCCCACCACCACACCACGATATTTATTCAATCGAAGACTTAGCTCAGTTGATATTCGATTTAAAGAACGCCAATAGAGAAGCAAGAATCTCCGTTAAGCTTGTTGCAGAATCGGGAATTGGCACGATTTCTGCAGGCGTTGTTAAGGCTGGTGCTAATACCATTCTTATTTCAGGTTATGATGGAGGAACAGGTGCTTCACCTAGAACCTCTATATATAATGCCGGTATCCCATGGGAAATTGGCTTAGCAGAAACCCATCAGACTTTAGTCATGAACGGTTTAAGAGACCGTATTAGAATCGAGACTGATGGTAAGTTATTAACCGGTAGAGATGTTGCTATTGCAATCTTATTGGGCGCTGAGGAATTCGGCTTTGCAACAGGACCATTGATTGCAATGGGCTGCATCATGATGAGAGTGTGTAATCTCAATACCTGTCCAATGGGTATCGCAACTCAGGATGAGAGATTGATCAAGAATTTCAAGGGTAAGCCTGAATATGTCATGAACTTCATGAGATTCATCGCTTCTGAATTAAGAGAATATATGTCTCTTCTTGGATTCAGAACAATCGATGAAATGGTTGGACATACAGAATTCTTATCATTAAAAGATGAATATAAAGACAGGATTAATGTTGATAAGCTCTTGTTCAATGCGAAGGTGTTGAATAAAGATGCATACTTCAAAGCCTATAAAGAAAATGACTTATCAGGCACTATCGATAGCCGTGTCTTATTGCCACTTTGCAAGGAGGCAATGGAAGGCAAGATGTCAAAGAAGATTGACCTAGAGATATCTAATGTCAACCGTGCATTTGGTACGATGCTATCTAATGAAATTACCAAATTATATGGAGAAGATGGATTGAAGGAAGACTCAATCATCATCTCTTGTAAGGGTAATGCAGGTAACTCATTCGGTGCCTTATTGACTAAGGGCATTAAGATAAAAGTTACTGGTGATGCGAATGACTATTTAGGTAAGTCACTAAGCGGAGGCAAGATCATTGTTGTCCCATCAAAATCTTCATCCTTCAATGCAGAGGAGAATATCATCTGCGGTAACGTTGCATTATATGGCGCGACTGGCGGAGAGTGTTATCTCGAGGGTATTGCAGGTGAGAGATTTGCAATTAGAAACTCCGGTGCAAAGGTCGTTGCATTAGGCTGTGGACAGCATGGATGCGAATATATGACTGGAGGCATCACGCTTATCCTAGGCAATATCGGAAGAAATTTCGGTGCAGGTATGTCTGGAGGCGTTGCCTATATATACGGTGAACACAATAAGGTTCACGTTAACACTGAATTATCATCAATCCTCCCATTAAATGAGGAAGATGTATCTTCAGTTAAGGAATTGATGAATAAGCATATTGAGAATACAGGTTCAAAATATGTTCAGAATATCTTAGATAACTTTGATGAGAAAGACTTCTTCAAGGTCTTACCAAATGATTACGCAAAGATTGTCTCGCTCATCAATAAATATAGAGCAAACGGTGATCCAAATCCTGAATTAGCGGGATTCACCGAATTCATGGAGGGAAAGTAAGATGGGAAAGATAACTGGATTCTTAGATTATCCTAGAGTTAATAAACCCTCTAGAAGCGTGGAAGAGAGAATCAAAGATTTTGATGAATTCCATGAAGAGTTTGATGAAATTACTCAAAAAGAACAGGCATCAAGATGCATGAACTGCGGAGTCCCTTTCTGTCAGTCCGCATTAAAGTTCAACAATAGAAACGTTGGATGCCCACTCTCAAACCTTATTCCAGAGACAAACCATCTCTTGTATTTAGGTTTATATGAAGAGGCATATAAGAGATTAGCCGCGGTAGCTCCATTCCCTGAATTCACTGGAAGAGTCTGCCCTGCTTTATGCGAGGCCGCATGCTCATGTTCTATCAACTATGAATCGGTAAATATCAAAGCTAATGAGATGTTTATCATCGAAAAAGCCTTTGAAGAGGGATATATCAAGCCAAATAGAAAGATTAAAAGAAACCATCTTAAAGCCGCAGTAATTGGGTCAGGTCCTGCAGGACTTGCCTGTGCAAAACGCTTAAACGATGCAGGTTACTTAGTAACAGTGTACGAAAAAGAAGATAGATTCGGCGGTTTATTAATGTATGGCATTCCTAATATGAAGATTGATAAATCGATTATTGAGAGAAGAATCAAGCTTCTAACTGAAGAGGGAATCATCTTTGTTAATAACACCTATGTTGGTAAAGATTATCCACTAGATAAGTTATTGAAAAATCATGATGAGGTCATCTTCTCTTGCGGAACATCAGAGCCTAGAAGACTAAATCTTCCAAATTCCGGTATAGACGGAGTCGTCTATGCGGTAGATTTCTTAAAAGAAACCACCAAGAATTTGCTTGATGGTAAGGAATTCTCCTATCAGCTTAAAGGTAAGAGCGTGGTTGTAATTGGAGGTGGAGACACCGGAAATGACTGTGTTGCAACGTCTCTAAGACTTGGAGCTACTTCTATCACTGAATTAGAGATCATGAAGGAGCCTCCATTAGAGAACACCCTTCCATGGCCAAACTTCCCTAACAAGAAAAAAACCGATTACGGAATCGAAGAGGCAAACACCACTCTTGGTCATGAGATTAGAAGATATCAGACCACAATCAAAGAGATTATCGGTAAGGATCATATCGAAAGCGTTGTTATCAAGCGTGTTGAATTCTCTGATGGCAAGTTCATCGATATCCCAGATAGTGAGGAAACCATCCCATGCGACCTCTTAATCGTGTCTATGGGATTCTTAGGCACTAGTGAAGAAGATTTATCTTCCTACAAGATGGATGGCGAGAACCACCGCATCAAGCTAGATGGATTCTCATATAGCGAGAAGATCTCCGTATGTGGAGACATGAAGAATGGTCAATCTTTAGTAGTCAGCGCGATCAAAGACGGATTAGACTGCGCAGATTCAATTATCGCTAAGCATCTTAAATAACAATTCGATTAAGTAGACTAGAAATCCTGGTCTACTTTTTCTTAATAACTGAGTGATTTAACGCTTTTTAGGCGATTTTAGTCTAGATTTTTAGAAAAACGCTTAACTACGAAGAATATTGATAGAAGTGTCTAATAAGGCTTATTTATAACTATGCTAGTTTCTTTTGGGCTAATAACTGGAATATCGCTATTTCAACAATTTAAAAAGAACGGCTGTTACACCGTTCTATTTATTAATATAAATTAGATGAGCTTATAGACATCCTTGAGTGCTGGATAGAGGACTCTGAATGTCTCGTATTTGTTGTTGTACTTAGCCACTAATTCTGGATCAGGTTCAACGCTTGTTCTGGTTCTGATGACTGCATCAACCACTTCATCAACTGATGAATATCTCTTATCTCCAACCATTGCTAAGAGTGCACCGCCATATGATGGGCCTTCTTCAATTGTTGGGACGTTGACTGTGACGCCACAGACGTTAGCGATGATCTTTCTCCATAATGGTGATTTAGCGCCACCACCGCAGATCTTTGTGGAGGTGATTACAACTCCGTTAGCTCTTGCAATTTCAATGCAATCTCTTAAAGCAAAGGCTACGCCTTCCATGACTGCAAGAGTCATATCGAATCTTGAGGTTGTTGGACGGATGCCGATGAATGCGCCTTTAGCGTTAACGTCGTTATGAGGTGATCTCTCGCCCATGAGGTATGGGAGGAAGAATAGTGAATTGTCGCCAATCTTCTCCATAAGTCCTTCTTGTTCTCTTGCAAAATCCTTTGTTTCAAGAACATCCATCCACCAAGCATTGCAGCTTGCAGCTGAGAGGATGCATCCCATAAGGTGATATTTTCCGTTTGCGTGGTCGAATGAGTGTAATGAATTGTTCTTATCAACTGAGAACTTATCGCTTGAGATGAAGACTGTGCCTGATGTTCCAAGTGAGATGTTGCAATCGCCTTCTTTGACTGTTCCTGTACCGATTGCAGCAGCTGCGTTATCTCCTGCGCCGGCAACAACGACTACGTTCTCCTTGATGCCCCATCTTGTTGCCCATTCCTTATTGACCGTTCCAACTACTTCATATGACTCAAAGAGCTTTGGAAGCTGAGCTTCTGTGATACCGCAGATGTCGAGCATCTCTTTTGAATATCTCTTGTTCTTGACATCGAGTAGTAAGAATCCTGATGCGTCTGAATAATCTGTGCAGAATGTTCCGGTTAATCTATATGCGATATAGTCCTTTGGAAGCATGATCTTGTCGATCTTAGCGAAGTTCTCTGGTTCATTCTTCTTCATCCAAAGAATCTTTGGAGCGGTGAAGCCTGCGAATGCGATGTTAGCGGTCCATTCTGATAATTTGTCTTTGCCGATTACTTCGTTGAGGTATTTTGTTTCCTCTTCGGTTCTACCATCATTCCAAAGAATGCATGGGCGGATGACTTTGTCTTCTTTGTCTAAGACAACAAGTCCGTGCATCTGTCCACCGAATCCGATACCGCAGACATTTTCCTGATCGCGGTTTCTGCCTTTTAATAAGCGGATGACAGCTTTATCAACTGCTTCCATCCATAATTCAGGTGACTGTTCTGACCATCCTGGATGTGGATAGGAAACTGGGTAGGTTTCTGAGACTGTATTTAAAACATGTCCCTCTTCGCCTACGAGAAGAACTTTAACCGATGAAGTTCCAAGGTCGATTCCAATGTAAGTTTTCATATTTTGTTTATTTAAAACCTTTAGTGGTCATATTGTGACACATATATACATTATCAAATAGATAAGATTGTTCTAAAAAATGGTAATTTTGTCTTTGTTTAGGTATTTTTTATAGATTTTCTATGGTACAATCTTGCTATGATCTCATCGTTTGATGTCCATAACCTAAAAAAGTTATTAAGGGATTTCTACACCTCTGTTGGGGTTAGAATCTCCATTTTTGATGAGGAATTCAACCCTGTTGCCGAATACCCTGAAACCGCGCCTAAATTCTGCACGATGATTAGATCTAGCAAAAACGGGGAAGAGGGTTGCAAGGCTTGTGATAGATTGCACTGTACATTAGCAAGGGCAACGATGAACACCCAGATATATAGATGTCATGCAGGACTATTAGAAGCGGTTATGCCTCTTCAGTTCTCCGGGGAAGTTGTTGGCTATGCCATTTTAGCGCATATGATGCCAAAAGAGGGATTAGATGAGGCTAGAGATAACGCATCAAATCTTGCGATGAAATATGGAGTAAATAAAGACGATGCATTAAATGCAGTTAAAGAAATCGCGCCACATTCTAATGAGCAATTAAAATCATATGTCAGAATCCTCGATGTTATAGCCTCTTACGTCTTCATGCAGAACCTTGTTACTTGGAAGAATGAAGATATCTCTAAGAAGATTGAGAAATATATATCACGTAAGTTATCTAAGGATTTATCATCAGATGATCTGTGTACGCAGTTCCACTGCTCTAGATCTCATCTCTATACGATTTCTGAACAGGCATTTGGCATGTCCATCATGCAATATGTCACCAAAAAGAAAATGGATAAGGCAATGCAATTATTAGAGGATGGATTAAGCGTTCTAGAAGTCTCTGAGCTAGTTGGGTATAACGACTACAACTATTTCTGCAAAGCGTTCACGAAAGTCGTTGGAGTGTCTCCTGCTAAATATAGAAAAGGAATCAGGGCGAATTAATAATACGTATCTTTACTTTTTATGGACAATATCTACCTGGTTTGATAGTTTTATTGCAAACAAGGAGACAAGAACATGAAGGAATCAACATTTGACGGAGGCTTACTCGGCTTAATCGGTCACGGTCTTTTAGCTGCTTTAGTCACAATCTTCACATTAGGCATCGGCACCCCTTGGGCCGTCTGCATCATGTATGGTTGGGAAACAAAGCACACCATCATCGATGGCAAGAGACTTACATGGGATGGCAAAGGCATTCAGCTTTTGGGAACATGGATCAAGTGGTTACTCTTAACAATCATCACGCTTGGCATCTATTCATTCTGGATCAGCATCAAGCTCAAACAGTGGATAGTCAAACATCAGCACTTCGCTGAATAATAAGAAAAGTCTCGCATCAAACGGTGCGAGATTTCTTTTTTATGTGTTCCATTCAAAGAGACCGAGAATTGATGTATTAGGATTAAAGAATATGTCTAGATGATCTTCAAATCGCATTGAATATGTATAGGTTTCTTCAAGTGGAAAATAGCTATCAAATGGTTTGCTGATGATTGTTTGAGATGTCGCCTTTTCAAAAGAGGAATAATCAAAATCTTTTACTTCAAGAGCGCATCTGATATCGAGATCCACAAAGGTTTCATCGATATATTTAAGGGCTTTGACCATATTAATATGGAGGCCGTATTTTTCTTCGATTCTAACTGTATATCTTGCTGTTACAGCTTCACCGCTAGTCTGTTTAGCTCTGATCACTGCACATGTTGTTGTAAATGCTAGAGGGGCAACCACTGCACTTAAGATTAATGCGATTAACTTCTTTTTCATCGTGGTCTCCTCTATAAAATAAATAAGATTATGATCGTTGATACCAGGGCAACGAGGAATGCAATATTTCCCGCAATTTCAGCAGGTGAAAACTGTTTCTTTACTAAGGATACAATATTCAGGATTAGCCAAGCTAAATGAACGGGGGCGGACGCAAACATAAAGATATAACCGATAAACCCCATTAACGGAGTAGTCACTGATTCTAGGATAAGTTCAATGTTAAATAGGACCAATGCCCAGAAGTAGGCCGCATTTAGGATAAAGACTACCACCCCAAATTTTCTAGTAAACAATTTCCCTTTATTCATAGCCATCATTATACAAAAAAACAGTTTGCATCAATTAGATATTTTCCTTTTTTCGTAACCGTGAACCCAATCGGATAGGTAGTAATAGAAAAGATAGAAGACGCTAGATATCGCCCAGGTAATTGGATAAGCCCAGAATATGAGGGTTATATCGTGATTGATATTCATTGCGATGGTTATGTAGGTGACACGAAGTAGACACCAATCAAGGAGCATTACTAACATTGGAACGATTGGCTTTCCACCACCGCGACAGACTGCAGACACGCAATGAGAATATGCAAGCAGACAATAGAATAGGGATATTGTTCTAGCTTGCTTAATCGAATATTCAATAGAGGCAGTTTCTTTGGTGAATAATCCAGCAAGGAATGGGATTGTAAAATAAGTGATGATTCCTATTATTTCCGCCATTGATATTGAGCATAGTATTCCGAATCTAGCGCCCTTCTTTGCCCTATCGTATTCTTTAGCGCCCAAATTCTGGGAGACGAATGTTGATATAGCCATCGTAAAGCAGTTGATTGGGGTAAAGGCAAAACCTTCAATCTTAGAATATGTTCCACATCCCGCCATAGCGATATCCCCAAAACTGTTGATGTTCTTCTGGACTAAGACATTTGCTACTGCAATAACTGAATTCTGGATTCCCGACGGGATGCCAAATTTAATAATTAATCTAACCATCTCTTTATCTAAGCAGAGTTTCTTCAATTGGACATGATAGACGGTGCCTGGCTTAGATAAGAATCCTAAGCATAATAAAGCGGAGCAGATCTGAGAAATGCTAGTAGCTAGACCTGCCGCACCGACTCCCATATGGAACGCTCCAATGAAGAGCAAGTCTAAGAGGATGTTTAAGACGCTTGAGAAGACCAGATAATAAAGTCCACGTCTTGAGTTACCAACAGCCTGAAGCGTGCCATTTAGGCAGTTATACATGATCGTGCCTGAGATGCCGAGGAAGTAATAACGGAAATATTCAATGGATTTAGGCAACACTTCTACTGGAGTATCCATTAACTTAAGCATTATTGGAGCGCCGAACACTCCAATAATTGTTAAAAGGACTGAGCTGATTAAAGCAATCGTGATGTTGGTGTGGATTGCTTTTTGCATGGAGTCGTAGTCTTTCTTGCCGAAATAATTAGCAATAACCACTCCTCCACCCATGAACATTCCAATAAAGAATGAAGTGAACAAGAATATTAGATTGCCAGATGATGAGACTGCCGCTAAAGCGTCGTTATCGATAAAGTTACCAACAATTAAAGAATCTACTGAGTTATATAGCTGCTGGAATAGTGATGATATAAAAATAGGCAAGGCAAAAAGGATGATATGTTTCCATATCGATCCCTTGGTCATGTCTTTGGTGTTTGCTAGTCTAGATTCCATCTTCAGGATAACTATACTCTTTTATTCTAAAAATGAATTGGATTTCGCGTCCTAAAGCTCTAAAAATGCAAAACCTAGGACGATCAAATATTAGGCATTTTGTACTCCTTTGGGAGTAGTTTTTCAAGAATTTGCAACCTTTCATAAGGAAGATTAATAAATAATCCCAGCAGCTTTTTGAGCGAACTGGGACTGAGATTTTTAGTTTTTAGTATGATGGAAGTCACAGATGACAGGTTCAGTTGCATCTTTGCCAGAGCCACCGTCGTTTCCCGAACCGTTGAATATTCCAAGAATCTTCTTAGCTTTTCCGCCTGGGCCACCGCTTCCGCAATGATAAGAAACTCTATTGGTAAATTCCAAAATTGTTGGTGTTACAACAGCCGATGCGCCATCTCCGCCATAGCCACCATCAGCAGAACCTGTTAAAGAGAAGGATGCGTCGCCGCCTCCAGCGCCCTTTCCACCGGTTATACTAACAGAGCCAGAACCGGTAAAAGATATGCCGCCGAAATGCAATACCGCAGGAGAGCCGTCTTTTCCCTTATCACCATCTTTTCCCATTATCATATCGCCAATTCCAAACCAAATGGTTTCCATCAATTTGATTTCGGCATTAGCAAACGACAATGCAACAGTCTCATATTTATGAGCGAGTGTCGAGTCAGAGAATATTTCCTTTAGATCATCGCCCAATGTATTGCCAACATATTTCAATACGCTTGAATATGTTTGAACGTATTCGTTGCTTGTATCTTCAAGCAACCTTAGGAATTGATTATTCGTGTAAGGTTGGTCTGAGGCTTTTATTGAATTTGTACCAATAAGTTTCATGTTAATGGAGGATACGGTTTCAGACATTATTGCAGGGAAGCCTTTAACTGAACTGAAATTAACGTTTTCTAAAGTCAAATCTAATGGGGTATCACGTTTTTCTATATAAATGTTATTGGAGGAAGTATTTCCAGACTGAATGAGTTTTACGTAATTCATTTTGTCAGTTATATGAATAACCTGATTGTTGCGTGCAGAAAGATCTATGACAAATTTTTCGGAATTATAGACTTTTGATTTTTCGGCAAGATATAAGCTTCCAACAGGCATGAAATTCATGATGCTGACGGCATACTTGGTGCCATATTTTTTGCTGTAGAAATAATCGTCGTTATAGAAAGTGTTGTCTTCGATCTCTATGCCTAATTTCTTAATCTTGTATTTATCGGCAAATTCTTTTGAAAAAGAAATACCACTGCCTCCGTCATGAACTCTAAACACAAAAGACATGTTGCCTGTTGCAACAAGAGCAATATCAGCAGCCCCGATAACGGCAGCTGCAACCGCAAACCCGACAGCGATTCGTTTACCTAATCCCATACATTTCTCCTATTTTTGTAATTTTATCAAAATGAAAGAGGCATGTATAACAAAAATATGTTTTTTGTGGTTTTGTTCTTTTTATGGACTAGAAGTTCTCGAAAGAGTGCGATATTGAACGGATGTACCACTTCTATTTTGTTTAGTGTTATCTCAATTTGACTAGAGATTATTTAATAAATAGAAATTATTACCGCTATGGTTATATAATATGCACCGAGGAAAAACAGAATGGTCATTGGTATAGTAATAGCAATCGCAAGAGAACTTAAAGCATTCCTAGAGAGTGACTTTACAGTAGAGACAATTAAAAACGGTTACTTTGATGTATATCACTGCACAGTTAACGGCAATGAGGTTTACGCAACTCAGTCTGGTTGTGGCAAAGTCGATGCCGCTGCTGCTACCCAAATGCTCATCTCTTGTTATAAGTGTGAAAAAATTCTTAACTTTGGCGTTACTGGAGCTTTAGACAGAAACTTAAAAGTAGACGACTTATTTGTGGTTAAGGGTTCTACAAACTATGATTTCGACACATCACCAATTGATCCTGTAAAGAAATGTCAGTACATAGAATTCCCGGACATTTGGGTTCCTATGGATGAAGAATTGTATAAGATGGCAAAGTCCATAAGAGGCGACCTTAAAGACGCATGGGTCGCAACTGGCGATGCCTTTGTTGAAAAGAAAGAAGACAAGGACGAACTAAAATCGTTAGGTTGCAATATCTGTGATATGGAGATTGCCGCAATAGCAAGAATTGCTCATCTAAATAAAGCAGGCTGTTTATCGATCAAGTGCATATCGGACACCTATGATGGTGATGGCGGAGATTTCGCAACAAACGTCACAAGAAGCGCGGCCAAGGCATTTGCTCTATTGCGAGAGATTATCCTGAAACTTTAAAAGGTTCCTTCCTGAGATTGGAGGAACCCTTTTCATATCTTGAGGTTTGTTAAGTTAAGCGCGGCCAACAAAAATCATTGTGCCAAGTGTGAAGAAGAACCCTTCATCAAAGAATTGGGCTTCCATCTCATCTAAATTCTCATCTAGCCAATCGACGAAATCCGAGAATCTTGGATCATCAGGATATTTGTCCCTCATCGCAACAGAATCGACATATATACATCCTTTGATATAGATCTCATAAAGAGCACTCTTTAGATCGTAATCAAGGCCGATTGTATTCATGCCGGATAATTCTAGTTTTATGTCCTTAAATGCAGTTTTGCGGAGATATGAATAGATCTGTCTACCGCTCTGGCGGAAACCACCGTTTTCACATACCTTATAGAAGTCCACAGCTTTTTGGAAATATCCATTTGGATCTGGATAGGCAAAACTATATCCATCATCGATATCTTTAATAAAGATAAATCCACCTGGTTTAAGGAACTGCTTCAAAGTTTTTATAAGATTGAACGGCTTACGAAGATGGAGCAAGAGCATTGAGATGTGGATGGCATCAAATTTCTGTATTCCTCTATCATC
>JAKSVD010000041.1 GCA_024408305.1 Bacilli bacterium
TGTCGTGAGACGCTCACTGCAGACAGAGCAGCAGCACTGATCGCGGGAGTTTTTTTCATGAGTTTTCGTGATCTAAATCAAGGAATGTTATATGTTTCAAAAACAATATGTTTATAGATCGTTGTTTTTGGCTTTGTGAAAGTTATGTGTATGTTTTGAAAAAAAGAGAACCACTCCTCTATGGATGGCTCTCTTTCTTATTTGTTATGAACGAATTAGCTTAGAAGAAGTAAGTTACAGAAACCTGATGAGTGTTGTTTTTGAGTTTGATTCTTTTAATGATCAAGCCCATTTGACTAGCGAAAGTCTTCCTTTTAGGTTATTACACAACATGGAAACTAGAGACCCGGTAGTACGTGGAGAAATCCTGCAATCGCTGGGACAAATTCATTCACATGTTTTCTTATCTGATTATAGTTCGAATAATCATTACTTGGCATGTTCATGTGGAGCTAAGTTTTCGAGACATTCTTCATCAATTTCATATTGTTTTTATGATTCACAGTACGATATAAAAACATGTTCATGCGGTTATTCCGAATTAATTTCTCATTCTGGTTCATATACATATTCTTCAAGCGGACATACTCTTCATTGTGATTATTGTGGAAATGATTTCTCATCTGGCCATAATATTAGGTATACAAATATATCTGCCTTAAAACATACGAAAATGTGTTCTTGCGGTTACCGAAGAGAAGAATCGCATATCTATGATTATTCTGGCTATTGCGTCTGTGGAAGGAGGGGGTCGGGTTCTGTTGGTCCGATCATTCATTAAACTATGAAGTCAAGAAAATACTCTTTTCTAAAATTCTCCTTACTACTTTCGCTATGCTCATGTTCCTATAAATCGTTTGACGTGCTTATCGCTGAACAATATGAGTTTCAACAATCATCTCTTACGTTTTTCCTTGATGGGCGCTGTTATGGTGCAAACGGTGTTGAACTGAGAAACGTTCTCACAGAAAATGATGCTGCGTCTGCATTCCCTAATTTGATAAAAGGAGAGAAGGCTCACTATTCGCTTGCTGATAACTTGTATTACGTGACTCGGAAAGGCGATGGTGTTTACGACTTGAGCGTGTATTCCTATTCGGCAGATGCGCATACTACCATTTCCTCATTTGAATCCGCAGAAAATCCATATTTTGTTGAAACATCAGCTGAAGTTGTTTTATTAATTGCTGATTCAAAAATGTATCTATGCAACAAAGATAAACAACCGAGTGTTATCGAGGGACATTATGTAGGAAACAATGAGACTTCCATCATATATCGAGATTCTGGAAACTTCATAGATTCAACGACAGGGGGCATTTTATGCCAGTCAGTAGAATATGACCAATATTTACCAAATATTTTTGGCGAAGATGTGTTCTATTTCGCTTCTACTAGAGATGGTGAATTCTTCTCGATTAATCACTCAGGCATTAAAACCGATTTCACCGTTTTGGGCAAACAATTAAAATTGTTCAACAATAATATAGATTATGAGCCCTCTTCCGTGTTTGTTAGGATTGAGGATAATTCTGTGGTTGTATCTCAAGGAAAGGAAGATAAGGTCTCAATCGAGCATCCTGGCTTAAAAGGCTCATCGATTGAAGATGCCACCTACCTCAGTGACTTAAGTGTCTTTAGATTGAAATGTAGGACGTCGGAAGGAAATGAGATGACCCTCTGCTTCGATAAGAATGGTGATTTAAAATTGATGGATCCCCTTGGTGAACTTCCCGGCACTTTTGAATACAATTTATATTCAAACGATAACTTCAGATTATTCATAACAGGAAAAAAAGAACTAAATAATCCATTGGTTCCTCTTTGGAGCGGATACAAGACTAGTTACTATCTTCTAAAAGAAGATTTGTTGGAAAACAAAACAACAATAATCTCAAATTTAAAGGATTCGATGCCAAATTATAAACTTGGAACGTGCTTCGATTTTGTTGCATAACTAAAATAATTTAAGGCCAATAACATCAAATAATTTTGATGCCCTATTTTCGTGTGCCTAACATGTGATATAATCACATAAGAATCGAGGTATTCGAATATATGATCACCATTTCAATTTTAGGCTTAGATCAATACGTGATCGGCCACTTCAGCAAGAGACACACAGAAAACATCGCTCAGATTTTTGAGACAAGCGAGGACGAAATCAATTTCTATGCGCCTCAATCAATTATCGTCCATAACGGTGTCGAGCAGACATCGTGGCAGGTAATCGTGGTTGTCTCAGCACCAGAGAAATATGTTGTGCTTGAGGACAAGGTTGCAGATTACCTCATTGAATCGTTGAAGGAAGTTGCAATCCACATTTCTGTCCGTTTTGAATATTACCGTCAGGAAAACTCATATGACTGGGTTAATACAGACTATCCACGTTATATCGCTACTGACAATTTAGTCGACATGGAAGACCCATATGCAGAAGTAGATGAAGAAGAATACGATGGCCCAGTACCTGAACCATATTTAGGAAACATCTTCGAAGGAAAAGAAGAAGAACTCGATGCCAAATACAGCGCTGATGAGGAATATCTCAAAAGCGAGGATTAATTGGAGGACGGCAATATGCAGACACTAGAATTATGCGAAACAGTCTTGACGGACATCATCGTTAACGACACCCCTTTTGCAGAGGCTCTTAAGAAAATCTTTAAGGCTAATGTAGATCTTAGACCACAGAGAAACGTGGTCGCTTCTCTTGTTGGATGCGAACTTCGTCACCACCTTCTTTTCACATATCTCCTTAAGCCAATTGAAAGCCTTAGCGATGAAGAAAGAAGATTAGCCTGCCTTTGCCTAGCAGAATATTATTTCTACCAGAGACTCAATAAAGAAGAAGTCGATGATCACCTCTTGAAGAAACTCGGCGAAGAGAAGTGCGAACTCCTCAAACCGATCTTCGAGAAAGCAGGAAGCCCAGACGAATACATTCCTTCAGACCTTCCAAAATCAAGCAACAAATACCTCTCACTTAGATACAACACCCCAGAATGGGTTCTAAAGATTATCGAACATTACGGATTCGGAACAACCTATAAGGTTTTAAGGAAGAATTCACAGCAGAGAACAACAACCGTAAGAATCGCTGACGGTATTATCCCAAGCGATATCTGCAAAGACGGCTTCACAGGAACCCCAGCTAAGGATGTTTACTACTACAAGGGCAAAGATTCTTTAAGAAAACTTCCAGCATTAAAGGAAGGCAAATTATTCGTTGAAAGAATCGGAACAAAGTATCTCTTGGATAAATATGCAATCGAAAATACCCAGGACGAATTATTCATCTTTGATGGCAATGGTGATTCAGGAATCTTAAGAGAAGCTCTTGAAAAATATGGATCAACAATCGGAATGAACCTCGGTGTCTATTCTATGGACAAGTATGCAGATGTTACTAGAGCCATTAGAACTAAGGGTCTTAAGAACGTCAATTTCTTTGCAGCTGACCCAACATTCCTTGATGCTGCAATCTCAAGACCACAGGATCTTGTCATCTGCGCTCCATCATCAACAAACTTTGATTTGATTAGAGAACAGCCAGATTACCTTCTCCACTTCAAGAAAGATGGAATGGATGAATTATTCTCAAAAGAGAAAGAAATGCTTGAAGGCGTTTCGAAGGTCGTTGCAGAAAACGGTCTTCTCATCTATGTCGTCTATACCATCTCAAAGAAGGAAGGACATAACACAATCTCTGATTTCATTGCAAATCACAAAGAATTCAAGTTCGTCAAAGAAGAGCAAATCTTCCCACAGGATGAACTCGATACCGCTATGTATTACTGTGTAATGCAGAAGAAGACAGATGTTATCGGCGTAGATAAGCCAGCATCTGTTGTTACCCCATCAGAAAACGCAGCATTCTCAATGTCTGCTAAAGAAAGATAAACATGAAGAAAAACCTTTTCGGATACACGCTTAAAGCTCTTGAAGAAGAGATGACAAGCAGGGGAGAGACCCGTTATAGAGCCCGCCAGCTCTATGAATGGATCTATTCCAAGAAAGTCTATGACTTCTCCCTAATGACAGACATCTCTAAAGCATTCAGAAAGACCTTGGAAGAAGAATATTGTCTTGACCTTCCAAGTGTTTTCACACGCCAAAACGCAAGTGATGGAACCATTAAGTTATTACTTGAGATGGAAGACCACGCTAAAGTTGAAACAGTCCTCATGAGATACGATTATGGCAACGTAATCTGTGTCTCGTCCGAAGTTGGATGTTCAATGGGCTGTGCTTTCTGCGCTTCGGGAATCCTTGCGAAAACAAGAAATTTGACATCGGCAGAGATGGTTGGTGAGGTTGTTCTCATGAACCAAATCCTTGCAGAAGAAGGGGAAAACGTGACCCATATTGTTGTTATGGGTACCGGAGAACCGTTTGATAATTACGATAACACAATGGACTTCGTAAGAATCATGAATGAGCAGAAGGGCTTGGCAATTGGAGCAAGACATATTACCGTCTCCACCTGCGGATTAGTCGAAGGCATCAAAAGATATGCTAACGAAGGAATCCAAATTAATTTAGCTATCTCGCTACACGCTCCAAATGACGAAATCAGAACTCAAATCATGCCGATTGCCCGCAAATACAATATGGACGACTTATTAGACGCCGTTAAATATTACGTTGAAACAGCGGGAAGAAGAGTCACATTCGAATACATCATGATAAAGGGGCTCAATGATTCCCTTGCTCAGGCTGATGAATTAGCAAGACGCCTAAGAGGCATCTTCTGTTACGTCAACCTTATCCCGTTAAACCCTGTAAAAGAGAAGCCTTTTGAGAGAAGCGAAAACGTTCATGCCTTCTCTAAAAGACTTAACGATAAAGGCATTAACTGCACCGTAAGAAAGGAATTCGGCACCGACATCGATGCTGCTTGCGGTCAGCTTAGAGTCAAATACGAAAGGAGGAAATAACCATGGCAGAAAGCTTCCGCGGAACATACGCATACAAAACACATGTCGGAATGGTGAGGAAAAACAACGAAGACCAGGCTGTTGTCCTCATGAATTCTGATGGCGATATTTTGCTTGTCGTTTGTGATGGCATGGGTGGAATGCAAAAGGGCGACGTCGCTTCTAGAATGGCAGTCGACGAATTTGTTAAATCATTCCCTGACAAGAAAAAATCACTTATGGCAGGAGGAGATAGAAGATGGCTCACAAATACCTGCAAAAAGGCCAATAATGCTATCTACGAGACCTCCGAGAGAAACCCAAAATACAAAGGCATGGGAACAACTGTTGTTGCCGCTCTTATCTCAGGCAAGAGAATGACGGTTGCCTTAGTTGGCGATTCCCGTTGCTATTCTTTAGACAAGAACACACTTACCCAGTTGACTGAGGATCAAACGTATGTCCAGATGCTCATCAACACCGGCAAGATTACAAAAGAGGAAGCCTTGACCCATCCAGAAAGACACGTTTTAACAAACGCTATGGGTATTTACCCATCACTTTCGCTTGACGTTAAGACCTTCAAATACAAAGGTGAGACAATCCTTCTTTGCACTGATGGTTTGTACAACCAGGTACCAGACCCTGAAATCAAAACCGTTCTCGGAAGCGATGAAAGACCAGACCAGAAAGTCGTTTCTTTAATCGTAACCGCAAACGCACACGGTGGCTCCGATAATATCGGTGTTGCCATCTGGGAGGCATTCACACAATGATAGAAATCGGTAGCAAAATTGACGGTCGTTACCGTGTAACAAGCCGCATCGGACATGGCGGCATGGCGGATGTTTACGAGGGTTTTGATACTGTTTCTCATCGTATCATCGCAATTAAAATCATGCGTCAGGATGTTATGGACAACCCAAAGAACGTCCAGCGTTTCCAAAAGGAATGCGTAGCTTCTGCTTCCTTAAATTCCCCATATGTCGTCAAAGTCTATGGACAAGGAAAAGTCGAAGGCAGACCATACATGATCAACGAATATGTTGATGGAAGAACGCTAAGAGACAAACTTAATGTGGCCGTATCCCATAACCTCGATCCATATGAGGCATGTGAAGTTATGGTCCAGCTCTGTTTAGGACTTCAGTATGTCCATGATCATGGAATAATCCACCGTGATATCAAACCAGATAACCTTTTCTATTTGCCTGATGGCTCGATTAAGATTTCCGACTTCGGCATCTCTTCCCACATTGGAGAGAAAGCCACCTCCGATTCAATCCCTGGAACGATTTATTACACTGCTCCAGAAATCTTAAGAGGCAACAATCCATGCATTCAGTCGGATATCTTCTCAATGGGCGTTTTGTTCTTTGAGATATTAACGGGAGCAGTTCCATTTGATGGCAAAGAGACAAAAGATATCGTCACATCAATTGTTAAGAAGAATACTCCTCTCGCATCCGATATTTACCAAACTATCCCAAAGGCATTGGATAGAATTATCGTCAAAGCCCTTCGTAAGAGACCGGAGGAAAGATTCCAAAATGCCAACCAATTCAAACGTGCTTTGGAAAACGTTATGAAAGATAAGAAAGCCTTCAAGGTCAAGAGATCCTGGATAGCTAGATTCTTCGGATTTAAGTAATTATGAATAAATTAAGATCAGCAACATACCCAACAGTCGCCCCATCTTTACTAGCGATGGACAAAACAAAAGTAGCCCAAGAAGTGGATTTAATCCGCAAATCGGGCATGATTTTTGCCCATATCGATATCATGGATGGCAAATTTGTTGAGAATACCTCGTTCACTATCGAGGAAACAAAAGAAGTCATTGCTAACTCTCAAGATCTCATAAAGGATGTTCACATCATGGTTGAAAAACCTTGGGAAGTCGCAAAGACGTATGCCGAACTTGGCGCGGATAGCATCACATTCCATTACGAAGCGTGTCCAAATGATGAATATATCAAAAAGACAATTAAGGTAATTCGTGACGCTGGATGTTCAGTCGGTATTGCTATTAGCCCAGGAACCGATGCTAGTGTATTGGATCAGTATATCGAAGATATTGATTTGATACTCGTTATGAGCGTATGGCCAGGAAAGGGCGGACAGTCATACATCGACTCCTCTTTAGAGAAGACTACTTATTTACGTAATAAGTCGGATAATTCTATCAATAAGCCTATCATCGAAGGGGATGGTGGAATTGGCGCTAGAATGTGCAAGAAGGTTTTAGAAGCGGGCTTAGAGTTGATTGTTTCTGGATCCTACCTCTTCGGCCATGAAGATTTCATTGAAAGAGCAAGGGGCTTAATCGAATAATGAGACCAGAACAGGGCATTATACTTTTCTTAGGACTCCCTGTTCTTTTCTTTATTGCATGGATTGTTTTAACAATTCTTGGATATAAAAAAGAGAAGAATAAATACTCCATCTTTTCTCATCTCCCATACCAATCATTTGAGGGTATAAACCCGACTATTAGCTACATCTCGCGTGTTATATTTATATTATATATAGCGTCCAATCTGCCGTTTTATATCTACCTATTTACTCTTTCTTTGAATTACGGGACCAGTCTCCCTTGGGTATTCGGCATTCTATCCCTAGTGGTATTATTAAGCCTATTCGCTCTTGCTTTCATTTCTTATGTAAAAATGGCTAAACCTAGAGCGCATCTTTTAGGTTTTATCACCTTTGCATTTCTTGTGACTGCTGAGATTATTTTGCTCGCGAACATTTCAAACGTATTAAGAGAAAATCATATATTCGGATTAGAATCAGAGACCCCATTGTTTGTAATAACAATTGTTTATGCGTGCTTAGCATTAAGTGAAGGTGTAGTGCTTGCAAATAACAAATTAACCAAGTGGGAATATCTCGATCAGTCCCACGAAACAAAACGTTCCTATCTTGCGTTTGCAGAATGGTATACGATCATCTTGTCTTTGGTAACTTTAATAATTACGGTTATATCATTCTTCTTGCTCGCTTAAAAAAGCATAAAAAAAGAAGCGAAATTTCCGCTTCATTTTTCATCGCTTAGGAAAATTATTCAGCCTCTTTAGCGCTCTTGTTGAGTGCGCGATAGGCACGTGCGCTCATCTTAACGGTAACGACCTTGCCGTTAATGTTGAGTTTGTATTTGTGGAGATTGACGTTCCAAACGCGGCGGGTAGCTCTAACTGAGTGGGAACGGTTGTTTCCGCTCATTGGGCCTTTTCCTGTAACTTGGCATACTCTTGACATAATTTTCACCTCTTCGGGATACGACTCGAAAATCGCAATAAGGACTATACCACTAATCGAGGATTTCGGCAACGATTTATTTTCAATAAGATACAATCTTTCCAATACCAACTAAAAAGAGGGGAAATTACTCTATTTTATAGAGCAATTCTAATAAATATTGTGCTACAATAACCATGTTTATCGCGGAGGATAGTTATGAGCACCAAAATGGCAGCTATGATTCTCGCAGGAGGAAAAGGAACCAGACTTTTAGCTTTGACTAAGAAAGTCGCTAAGCCAGCTGTTTCCTATGGAGGAAAATATCGTATCATCGACTTCCCACTTTCCAACTGCGCAAATACAGGTATTACCTGTGTTTCAGTCTTGACCCAGTATGAGTCAAGCGATCTTAACACTTATGTCGGAAACGGCGAGAAGTGGGGATTAAACGGAGTTAGATCAATCACATCAGTTCTTACTCCAAAGCAGACAGATGAAGGATCGAATTGGTACTTCGGAACTGCAGATGCAATTTACCAGAACATCGATTGGCTAGATAAGGTCAACCCTGAATATGTTTTGATTCTTTCAGGTGACCACATCTATTCATGCACATACAATGCAATGCTCAAAAAGCATATTGATAACAAGGCAGACTGCACAATCGCTGTCTATGAAGTTCCATGGGCAGAAGCATCACGTTTCGGCATCCTTGTAACAGATGATAACGACAACATCGTTGATTTCCAGGAAAAGCCAAAGAAACCTGTTAGTAACCTTGCTTCAATGGGCATCTACATCTTCACATACAAGACCTTAAGAGCAGCGCTCATTGCTGATGCAAAGAATGAAAAATCAGACCACGACTTCGGTAAGAACATCATCCCAACAATGATGGCCCAGAAGAAGACGATGATCGCATATACATATCAGGGATACTGGAAAGACGTCGGTACCATCTCTTCATTACATGAAGCTAACATGGACTTACTCTTATCAGGAAACCCAGAAATCAATCTCTATAAAGTTCAGGGCAAGAACAAGATTTACTCTGAAGATAACCATTCAACACCACAGTACATTGGTCCATACGCTGAAATCAAAGACTCCCTTGTCAACCAGGGCGCAGTCATTTTAGGCTCAATTGATCACTGTGTTGTTTCAAGCGACGCTCGTGTTAGAGCAGGCGCAAGCTGCAAGAACTGCGTCATCATGAACGGCGCAATCGTCGATAGTGGAGTAAGAGTCGAAAACGCAATCATCGGCCCAGATACACTTGTCAGCGAAGACCTACATGGTGAACCAGGCGACATCGCACTCATCGCTAACGGAAAGGCAGGTAAATAACAATGAAGAAAGTATTAGGTATTCTTGATTGCCATAATTCATGCAATCTCGGCGAACTTACCGCTGACCGTCCATTAGCATCAGTATCCTTCCTTGGAAGATACGCATTCATGGACTTCCCTCTATCAAATTTCTGCAATTCAGGCATCGATAACGTTGGAATCCTTGTTAAAGACCACCAGAGATCGATCCTTAAGCACATGGGTAACATGATGTCTTGGGTCAACAACACAAAGTCAGGAAGAATCAACATTTTCTACAACGAAAAGGGTCAGATGAATCCTCGCTACAACACAGATCTTAACAACATTAAGGAAAATGACTGGGTCATTCTCAAGAGCGATGCAGAATACATCGTCTTCCAATCCGCTGATGTCATCACCAACATGGACTTATCTCCACTCTTAGAAGAACACATCGAAAGAGGAGATGAGCTCACAGTCGTCTATAAGGAAGTTCATGACGCTGATGAAGCATTCATCGGATGCAACACATACGAAATTGATTCAGATTCATACGTTATCTCGACAACCCCAAACGATGGCTCTAAGAAAGTTGCCAAAGTTGCATTAGGCACATGGATTGTAAATAGAAACACACTCCACAGAATCATCGAAGAAGCTGAAAAAGTCGATGCTTCATGGGGCATGAAAGAAATGATTGGCTACATTGCTGAAAAGGGCATTGTCGACATCCACGCTATTCCATATACCGGCTACGTCAGAAGAATGGATTCCCTTGAACACTATGTTAAGTATTCATTCGAACTCTTAAATCCAGATGTGGCAAAGATGCTCTTCCCACTTGAAAGACCTATCTACACTCAGACCTATGATACACCTCCAGCAATCTATGGCGAGACCGGCGGAGCAAAGAACTCATTCGTCTCAAACGGTGCAATCATCGAAGGCCGTGTCGAGAACTCAATCGTTTGCCGTGAAGTTACAATCGGCAAAGGCACAGTCATCAAGAATTCAATTATCTTAGCAGAAACCAAGATTGGCGAAGGTGTAACCCTTGATAACGTAGTTATCGATAAGTATTCAAGAGTCAATGACCACCATGAAATCAAAGGTGATAAGGACCACCCAATCTACCTTAAGCAAGGAGCTAGAATCTAATGAAGATCGCAATGTTTTCATCAGAGGTCAATCCTCTTGCAAAATCAGGTGGTTTAGCAGACGTTGCATATTCACTTTCTAAAGAACTCGTCAAGATGGGCCACGAAGTCATCGTGGTTATGCCTCTTTATAAGTCTATGTGGAAGAAGGAGAAGACCTATCACTTCCAGGACTTTGACGACTTTGAAGTTTCTCTTTCATGGAGAAAGACCCACGCAAAAATCTATACAACAGAAATCGATGGCATCAAATATTACATGATTGCCAACGGCCCATATTTCGAAAGAGATAATCTCTATAGTTATCCAGACGATAACGAGAGATTTGCCTTCTATCAGCTTGCATCAGTTCAACTTCTCAAGAACTTGAACTACAAGGCTGACATCATCCACGTTCATGATCATCAGGCATCATTTATTCCTGTCCTCATCAAGGAGAAGGATAAGGACAACCCTCTCTTCAAGAACACAAAATTCATTCTCACAATCCACAATCCAGCCTTCAGAGGAGAATTCGATAAGTTCTACCTCAATGACTATTACGGATTGTCAGACGAACTCTTTGATAATGGCACAGTCAGATTCAACGGCATGGTTTCAACCCTCAAGTCCGCTTTAGTCTACTGCGACAAGATCACAACCGTCTCCCCAACACATAGAGACGAACTCTTAGACGTCAATTCAGAATTCCATCTAAACGGAGTTCTTGAGATGAGAAGAGATGACTTTGTCGTCTTGGTCGTCATGCGCTGGATTTGAGCCTGCG